>CAYQGF010000679.1:0-1631 GCA_964416885.1 uncultured Iamiaceae bacterium | reverse complement strand
CCACCGACGGGCGGCGACCGATGAGTAGCAAGCGACGTCGGCTCGACGCCGAGCTGGTCCGCCGGGGGCTGGCCCCCGACCGGGCGGCGGCCCGGTCCGCCGTCGCGGCCGGTGACGTGCTCGTCGGCGGCGCCTCCACGACCAACCCGGCCCGGATGGTCGGCCCGGGGGAGCCGGTCGTCCTGGTCGCTCCGCCCCCTCGCTACGTCAGCCGGGCGGGGGAGAAGCTGCACGCAGCCCTCGACGCCTTCGGCGTGGCCCCGGCCGGCCGCACCGCCCTCGACGTCGGCGCCTCGACCGGCGGGTTCACCGACTGCCTGCTGGCCCACGGCGCCAGCCACGTGGTGGCCCTCGACGTCGGTCGCGCCCAGCTCCACGAGCGGCTGCGGGCCGACCCCCGGGTCACCGTCCGGGAGCGGACCGACGTCCGCGCCCTGGTCTGGCCCGACGACCTGCCCCCTCCCGACCTGGTGACCGTCGACGTGTCCTTCACGTCCGTGCGCACCGTCCTTCCCGGCGTGCTGGCGCCGGCGGCCCCCGGGGCCGACGTCGTCTGGCTGGTCAAGCCCCAGTTCGAGGCGCCGCGGGAGGTGGTCGACCGGGGCCGGGGCGTCGTCCGCGACCCCGACACCTGGGCCGAGGTGCTCGACGCGGTCGCCGGCACGCTCGACGCCGCCGGAACCGCCATCATGGGCGCCATGGCATCGCCGGTCCGGGGCCGCGACGGCAACGTCGAGTTCCTCCTCCACCTCCGCGCCCCCGGTGACGTCCCGGTCCCTGGCCTGACGCCGGACCAGGTCGCCGCCGTCGCCCGTGAGGTCGGCCCGTGACCGTGGCCCCGCCCCCGAGGTCCGTCGCCCTCCGCCAGCACCCCGACCGGCCGGAGGCCGACGACATCGTCGCCGCCATGACGGCCTGGCTGGGCGAGCGGGGCCACGCCGTGGTCGCCGACGTGGCGCAGGCCGACCTGGTCGTCAGCGTCGGCGGCGACGGCACCATGCTGCGGGCGGTCGACGAGGCGGCCCGGCACGGCGTCCCGGTGCTCGGCGTCAACGTCGGCCACCTCGGCTACCTGACCGAGGTCGACCCGCCCCTCTGGCGGGTCGCCCTGGAGCAGTGGGAGGACGGCCGCTCGCAGGTCGTCGAGCGGATGCTGCTCGCCGTCCGGGTCGAACGGACCGGCGCCGACGTCCCACTGCCGCTCGGCGACGACGCCCCCGACCCGCTCCCCGACGGGAGCTTCCTGTGCCTCAACGAGGTCGTGGTCGAGAAGACCCCGATCGGCCGGATGGTGCGCCTGGGCGTGGTGCTCGACGGCGAGGAGTTCACGACCTACGCGGCCGACGGCCTGATCGTGGCCACCCCCACCGGGTCGACCGCCTACGCCCTGTCGGCCCGCGGGCCGATCATCGACCCCACCCACCGGGCGCTGATCCTGGTGGCCGTGGCCCCCCACAGCCTGTTCGACCGGGCGCTGGTGCTGTCACCGGCCACCGAGGTCCGGCTGGTGGTCGAGGGCGACCGCCCCTCCACCGTGTCGCTCGACGGGCGCCCCCTCGGCCCGCTCTCGGTCGGCGACGCCGTCGTCGCCACCGCGGCGGCCCGCCCGGCCCGCCTGCTCACCTTCGGCG
>CAYQGF010000678.1:0-1637 GCA_964416885.1 uncultured Iamiaceae bacterium | reverse complement strand
CCACCGAGGCCACCAGGGCCACCGGCAACCCGAAGACCCGCCAGCGCCGGGCCGGCGCGTCAGGGTCCTCCCAGCGGTCGTCGTCGCCCTCGTCGAGGGTCGGGTCGGGGCGCTCGCTCATCCGGTCACCACCGGGTCACGGTCGTCGGGCACCGGCATGGCACCGTCGCCGTCGCCGTCGTCGCTCCGGGCCCAACGGGCGGGCGCCGACACCGGGTCGGTGCCCCGTCGCCGACGGCCGGGGAAGGCCGACAGCACGGTGCCGACGACCATCACCAGGCCACCGGCCCACAGCCACCCGACGAGGGGCTGGACGATCACCCGCAGGAGGATGCTGCCGCCCTCCTCGGTGGGCGCCTGGAGCAGGGCCAGGTAGACGGTGTCGCCGATGCCGTAGCGGACCGCGGGCTTCCCGATCTCCTGGGTCGCGTTCGGGAACCGCTGGAGCCGGGGCCGGAGGGTCTGGCCGTCGACCCGGATCTCGGCCTCGCGGATCTCCCGGGTCGGGTCCTCGTTGTGGGTCTCGAAGCGCTCGAAGGTGACCCGGTGCCCGTGGACCTCGACGGAGTCGCCCGGGTCGAGGCGCACCTCGGCCTGTTCGGCGAACGACCCCGACGCGGCCAGGCCCACCGCGATCATCACCACGCCCAGGTGGACGACCATGCCCCCGTTGGTGCGACCCACGAAGCCCCGCCAGCCGTTGCGCCGGGTGGCCAGGTACACCTGGCGGATGGCGGCCCCGGCGGCGAAGGCGCCCAGCCCGAACGCCAGCAGCGGGGTGAGGCCCCGGACCCCGCCGACCACGCAGGCGACGATCGTGCCGACCCCGAACCAGGCCGGCCACAGCAGCCGCTGCGACAGCGTCTCGACCGAGGCCTTCCGCCACGGCAGGGCCGGCGCCACGGCCATCAGGAACAGCAGCGTGAGCCCGATCGGCCCCGACAAGCGGTTGAAGTAGGGCACGCCGACCGAGACCCGCCGGTCGTCGAGGGCCTCGGCGATCAGCGGGAACACGGTGCCGAACAGCACGACGAAGGCGAACCCCGTGAACAGCACGTTGTTGGCGAGGAACGACGCCTCCCGCGACAACGGCGAGTCGATGCGGCCCGGGGCCCGGAGCTTCTCGCCCCGCCACCCGATCAGGCCGAGGGTGACCACGACGGTGAGCCCGAAGAAGGCGAGGAACAGCGGCCCAATGGCGGACTCGCTGAAGGCGTGCACCGAGTCGAGGACGCCCGACCGGGTGATGAACGTGCCCAGGATGGTGAGGGCGAAGGTCGCGCACAGCAGCGACAGGTTCCAGACCCGCAGCATGCCGCGCCGCTCCTGCACCATCACCGAGTGGAGGTAGGCCGTGCCGGTGAGCCACGGCAGCAGCGAGGCGTTCTCGACCGGGTCCCAGGCCCAGTAGCCGCCCCAGCCCAGGACCTCGTAGCTCCACCAGGCGCCGAGGACGATGCCGACGGTGAGGAAGCCCCAGGCGAACAGGGTCCACCGCCGGGTCTCGACCAGCCAGCCCTCGCCCAGCCGGCCGGTGGCCAGGGCGCCGATGGCGAAGGCGAACGGCACCGTGAACCCGACGTAGCCCAGGTAGAGCATCGGCGGGTGGAACGCCATCAGCATGTGGTCCTGGAGCA
>CAYQGF010000677.1:0-1638 GCA_964416885.1 uncultured Iamiaceae bacterium | reverse complement strand
ATGCTGGTGTCGGGCCAGCGCCACCTCGACGGGATGGAGACCGAGATCCGGGAGGGCGAGCGTCGCAACCAGGCGCTGGCCCTCGAGGTGGCCGAGCTCGAGTCGCCCGAGCGGATCAAGGAGGCGGCCCTGGCCGACGGCATGGTCGAGCCCGACGAGGTCACCTGGATCGCCCCCAAGCCCGACGGCACCAGCGACGCCGTCACCGAGCCCTCGACCAGCGCCTCGGTCGACGACGAGGCGCCCGCCACCGACGAGCGCGCCGCTGATGCCCCCGAGGGAAGCCGCGGGTGAGCGGGCGTCCACCGGTCACGGGCGCGTTCGAGGCGTACCGCCGCGAGCGCGCCACGGCCACGCGCCCCCGGACCGAGGCCCGGCCCCGCAGCCGGCCTCGTCCGTCCTCCGAGCCCCGCCGGGCGACGCCGGCCCCCGCCCGTCGCCCGGCGCCGGGCCGGGGGGCCCGTCCGACCGCCCGCGGCCCGCGCCCGCTCGGTCCCCGGGAGCGCCCGCCCCGCCCGGAGGGCTCGGTCACCGGGGCGACCCGGCGGCACCCGTCGGCCCGTCGGCCCAGCCCCGACGCCACCGCCCGCCCGGCCCCGCCCCACGTGGTGCGGCGCCGGGTCGCGGTGATCCCCGTCCTGAGCGTGCTGCTGTTCGCCGCGGTGGCGGCCAAGCTGGTCGACGTCCAGGTCCGCAACCCCGACCGCTACCTGGCCCGGGGTGCGGCGCAGCGCGAGACATCTGCCACCCTGGCCGCGGGCCGGGGCGCCATCTACGACCGCAACGGTGAGGCGCTGGCCCTGTCGGTGCCGCGCCGGACGGTCTTCGTCGACCCGTCGATGGTCGACGACGCCGATGCCCTGGCCCGCCACCTGGCCCCGATCCTCCGGGTGCCCCGAGCCCGCCTGGTCGACCTGATGACCGGTGAGGGCCGCTTCGCGGTGCTGGCCCGGACCGTCCCCGACCGGGTCGCCGACCGGGTCGAGGCCCTCGACGAGCCAGCCCTGGGCACGATCCTGGAGTACGACCGGGTCCACCCGTCCGACGACCTGGCCCGGTCGGTGCTCGGTCAGGTCACCGACGACGGCGCCGACGGGATCTCCGGGCTGGAGCTCCAGTTCGACGACCTCCTCACCGGGACCCCGGGCATGGTCACCTACGAGCGGGCCAAGGTGGCCGGTGGCGGCACGATCACCGGTACCCGCCGCTTCGTCGAGCCGGCCCGGCCCGGCGCCGACGTCTCGCTCACCCTCGACCAGCCGCTCCAGTACGAGGCCGAGCAGGCCCTGGCCGAGCACCTGGCCCGGGCCGGCGCCCAGGGCGGCACCGTGGTGATCACCCGCCCCTCCACCGGCGAGGTCCTGGCGCTGGCCAACATGGCGCTCGACGACGACGGTGCCGGCTTCGTGCCCACCTCGGCCAACACCGCGCTCACGTCGGTCTACGAGCCCGGCTCGGTGAACAAGATCGTCACCGTGGCCGCGGCCATCGAGGAGGGGATCGTCACCCCCGACACCGTCCTCGACGTGCCCTTCACGCTCCAGGTCGGCGATCACGAGTTCACCGACTCGCACCCCCACGAGACCACGCCCTGGTCGGTCACCGACATCCTGGCCACGTCGTCGAACGTGGGGACGA
>CAYQGF010000676.1:0-1639 GCA_964416885.1 uncultured Iamiaceae bacterium | reverse complement strand
TTCGAGGAGCCCTACAAGCGGGTGCGCGACACGGTCCGCTTCCTCCGCACCGCCCTCACCGGCGAGAAGGTGAAGGAGGCCTACGACACCTTCGAGGTCAAGGGCTTCAAGCTGGGCCGGGTGCCCGAGGAGCAGCCCAAGATCATGATCGCCGCCCTGCGGGAGGGGATGCTGCGCCTGGCCGGGCGGGAGGGCGACGGCGCCATCATCAACTGGTTGTCGGCCGAGGACGTGGCCCAGGTCGCCCCGATCGTCCACTCCCAGGGTGAGGGCAAGGAGGTCGTGGCCCGCATCTTCGTGGCCCCCACCACCGACGCCGCCACCGTCCGGGCCATGGGCCGCTACGCCATCGCCGCCTACCTCAACGTCCCCGTCTACGCCGCCTTCCACGAGTGGGTCGGGCGGGGCGAGGTCCTGGCCCCGATGTGGAAGGCCTGGCAGGAGGGCGACCGCAAGGCCGCGCTGGAGGCCATCCCCGACGAGGTGGTCGACCAGCTGATCGTCCACGGCTCGCCCGAGGAGTGCCGGGAGCACATCGGCCGCTACGTGGCCAACGGCGTCACCTGCCCGGCCCTCGCCGTCCTCCCCTTCGGCCTCGACCCCGTCCAGGCCGCCCGCGACCTCGCCCCCGACCAGGGCTGAGGCGTGGACCTCGCCCGGCGACTCTCGGCCGCGCTCGGGGCCGACGAGGTCGAGGAGCTGCGCGGCGGGCACCAGAGCCGGGTCTTCCGCGTGGCCGGCCATCGTGGCCCGCCGGCCGTCGCCAAGGTGGTCGACGCCTCGATGGTCGACCGGGCCGAGCTCGAGGCCCGGCTCGACGTCGTCGCCGCCCTCGCGGCCATCGATCCACGGGTGTGCCGCATCCTGCCCCTCGGCGGCCGGCGGGTCACCGACCTGACTGCCTCGGACGGTGGAGAGCACCATGTCGTGCTCTACGAGCTCGCCGTCGGCACCGCGCCCGATCCGGCCCGGGCCGACGACGCGGCGCGGATGGGGGCGGTGCTGTCCCGGCTGCACGCGTCGATGCGGCGGCTGCCGCCGACGTCACTGCCGGTCGTCCACGCCCTCCGCGCCACGGCCGACGACGCACCGGTCGCCGGGCCACACCAGCTGCTGCACGGGGACTTCAACGCCGGCAACCTCCGGCAGGACGGCGGGGACGTGCGGATCTTCGACCTGGACGACTGCGGGTACGGACCGCCGGCCTTCGACGTCGCCAACGCCCTCTACATGGTGCTCTTCGACGCCGTCACCCACGGGTCGGTGGAGACCTACGAGACGTTCCGGCCCTCGTTCGTGGCCGGGTACGCCGACGCCGGCGGGCCCTCGGTGTCGCACGCCACCCTGGACGGTTTCGTCGAGCTCCGCGTCCGAGCCCTCGGGTCCTGGCTCGACGACCTCGACCGCGCTCCGATCGGGATCCGCACCGCGTCCCCGACGTGGCAGGCGACCCTCCGCTCGTTCGTCGCCGAGGCCGGGGGCCAGGTGTAGGTCGGGGTCAGGTCGGGGTCAGGTGGCGGCGGCGGTGACGGCGGCGAGGAGGTCGCGGAGCTCGACGCGCTCGTCGGTGGTGAGGGCGGCGTAGGCCGGGGCGAGGGCCCGGTCGGTGGCGGCCTCGGCGTCGGCCCAGGCGGTGTGG
>CAYQGF010000675.1:0-1643 GCA_964416885.1 uncultured Iamiaceae bacterium | reverse complement strand
CGGAGCCGCGCCCGCGCCATCGCCCTCGGCCGCCGCGGCCGCCTTGGCCTTGGCCACGGCGGTGGTGGTGAGCAGGGTCCAGTAGACGAGGTGCAGCACGTTGTGCACCGACCCCCGGTGGGTGATCTGGGCGCCCTTGGGGAAGCCGGTGGTACCGGACGTATAGAAGATCAGGGCGTCGTCGTCGGGGTGGATGTCGGCGGGCGGCAGCGTCGCCGGTGCCGTGGCCGGGTCGACGACGGTGTCCCAGGCGACCACCCCGGCGGGCAGCTCGCCCTCGGTGCGCACCGCGATCACCGGCAGCGGGCGCTCGGCGCGCAGCTCGTCGAGGATCGGAGCGACCCGTGCCAAGCGCTCGTCGTCGACCACGAGCACCTTGGGGGCCGAGTCGGTGATGCCGTGGCGCAGCTCGGGCGTGGTCCACCAGGCGTTGAGGCCCACGGCGGCGGCGCCGATGCTCAGCGCGGCCCAGTGGGTGATCACCCACTCGGGGTAGTTGCGCATGGCGACCGCCACCCGGTCGCCCGACCCGACCCCGTGCTCGGTGACGAGGTGGTGGGCGAGGGAGCGGACCGCCGCCGCGACCTCGGCGTAGGTGAGCTGCTCGTCCTCGAAGACGATGTAGGGCTTGTCGCCGTGGAGCTCGGCCAGCTCCCAGAAGCTGCGCATCGACGGCGGCGCCGAGGCGAAGACCCGCATCTCGTGGCCGAGCACCTCCTCGGAGCGCATCTCGAACCCGGCACCCGGGGCCGTGAGCTCCTCTCGGGCCTCGAGCAGGTGGGTGATCACGGAGGGCGACGACGTTGCGCTCATGGCCGCAATCTGGCACGCCGGCCAGGGTTCGTGCTCACCGGGCATGGGACGATCGGAGGATGCACCCGCTCCAGCCCGAGGTCGACGCGGCCCTCGCCGCCGATCCCCGGGTCGTGGCCTGGGGCCTGGTCGGCTCCTACGGCCGGGGTCGGGCCGACGAGTGGAGCGACCTCGACCTGCTGGTCGCCATCGCCGACGAGGCCTGGACCGACGACGAGGCACCAGCCGTGTGGCCCTCGGCGGACGTGGTGGTCGACGCCCGCCGCAACGTGCGGACCGGCGCCCACTCGACCATGACGGTCCACGTCCGCGACGGCTGGCCCTACGTGGCCGACTGGTACCTCCACCCGCGGTCCCGCCTGCGCTGGCCGTCGGACTGCCTGGTCGTCCGCGACCGCCCCGGCATCGACCGGGTCGACGCGACCTTCGCCGGGTGGAACGCCGTCGGCGAGCGGCGGGAGCCCCTCGCCCCCACCGACGAGTCCCGCCGGGGGTTCCGGCTCCGCATGGTCGAGGTCGTCGCCAAGGACGTGGCGCGGGGCGATGAGGTCGCGGCGCGCCAGGCCGCCGCGGTCCTGGGCCTGGGCCCCGACGACGACCTCCTCGATGCCTTGGAGCAGGTGGTCGGCGACGACCCGTCGGTGGTCGCGGCCGCCGTCCGACGCCTGGTGGGCGAGGTCAGGGGTCGATCAGCACGCCGGGGTTGAGCACGCCGGCCGGGTCGAGGGCGGCCTTGGCGGCCCGGAGGGCGACCGCGAACGGCTCGGGACGCTGACGGTCGTACCAGGGGCGGTGGTCGCGACCGACGGCGTGGTGGTGGGTGATCGTGC
>CAYQGF010000674.1:0-1654 GCA_964416885.1 uncultured Iamiaceae bacterium | reverse complement strand
CCGAGGTCGCTGACCTCGCGGCGGTCGGGGGCGAAGTAGTCGCGGTCCGACGTGGCGCTGCTGATCAGCTCGTAGGACGGGAAGTAGTCGACGAAGTCGAGGGCGCGGGACACCTCGTCGGCGGCGACCCGGAGCACCGACTTCGACGCCACGGTCGACACCAGGACGTGGCGGTCCTCGAAGGTGGCGATCAGCGGCACCGGCGACACGGTGAGGAGGATGCGGACGTCGGGGTTGACCGACCGCACCAGCTCGCACAGCTCGGTGAGCCCGGAGCGGACCTCGTCGAGCCCGAAGTTCACGAACTCGTAGGTGGCGTCGCCGGTGGGCGTGCCGGCCGACCCGGGGGCGGCGGGCAGCACCACGCCGTCGACCTGCGACCGCCACGCCTCGGTGAGCCCCATGGTGAAGACCAGGACGTCGGCCTCCTCGAACACCCGCCGGGTCGCGGCCAGGTGCTCGGCCCGGGCCGCCAGCAGGTCGGCCTCGGAGCCGAAGCCGTCCGGCTCGACCAGCGGTCGGAACGGGTCGACCAGGCGCCCGTCGGCCCGCACCCACGGCCCCTCGGCCGGGTCGAGCTGCCCGTAGGCCCGCCGGAAGAGCTGCACCGCCTGGGCCACCGTGTAGACGTTGCCGTAGCGGGCCGAGAACACGCCGTACTGCCGGGCCGTGGCGTCGGCCGTCGACAGCCCGGCCGGCGGGGTCTCGGCCACGAAGTAGGTCAGCCCCGACCGCTGGAGGTGGCGGGACAGGTGCTGGGCGAAGCAGCTCCCCATGGTGGCGACCTGCCGGTCGGGCGTCAGCCGGTACGACGCCCGCACCACCGGGTCGACCCCGGCGGGCGGGGCGTAGGCGACGGCCCGGTTCCAGAACTGGTGGTCGGGCAGCCCCTGGTACGGGTGGCGGGGGCCGTCGGGCCCCGACGGCCAGGTCCGCACCGGCGGCGCCGGCGGAGCGTCGGCCGGGGCGGGCGGCGCCGCGACAGCTCGTTCCGTGGGCCCGTCCCCGCCGTCGACGGCGGTCTTCCGCCCACGGTAGGGCCCGCCGGCCGCGCCGTGCCGCACGACCTCGGCCAGGCGGGGGTCGTCGAGCTCGGGGGCGACGAGGGTGGCGGGGTCGACGATGGCGTAGGTCTCGAGCGACCGGCGCACGAACGCCCGCAGGTCGAGCAGCTCGCCGTTGCTGTTCCGCCACATGTAGCCGCCACGCAGCCCCAGGGCCTCGGCGATCGCCGGGTAGACCGGCCACACCTCGGAGGTGGCGAGCAGCCCGTCGGGCACCACCTGCTCCCATGGGAAGGCGACGGCGTCGGGGTCGGCCCCGAGGCGGGCGCCGACCAGCCGGGCCAGGTGGACCATGACGTCGAGGCGGGGGTGGTTGTCGGTGAGCATGAAGGCGGTGTGCCGGGCCAGCGGCAGGTACACCTCGCCCCAGTCGAAGTCGCTCAGGTCGACCCGCCGCTTCAGCTCGACCAGGGCCTGGCCCCAGAAGGTCGTGTAGCCGAGGGCGGCGTGGACCTCGGGGGTGAAGCGGGCGACGATCTCGTCCTCCGACAGGCCCAGCTTCCACCCGGTGAGCACCAGCGCCGAGTTGTACGGCCCGGCGGCGCCGGTCTGGAGGGTGCCGCCGTCGGTGAACTGCACGTGGGCGATGT
>CAYQGF010000673.1:1333-1675 GCA_964416885.1 uncultured Iamiaceae bacterium | reverse complement strand
TCCGCCGGGCCTTCGAGAACGGCACCTTCGCCGAGGACGTCCCCTACAACCACTCCCCGCACTTCGCCCCGGTGCAGGACCCGTCGATCCAGACCGGCATCGAGGCCCTCGTGACGGCCGCGATGTGCTGGCTCGGCTGACGCCTCTCGTCACTCGTTCGCTGGCGCTCACTCCGTTCCTCGAACTTGGGGTGCTCGCTGCGCTCGCGCTGTCCCAGCCGACATCGCCTCGTTCCTCGGCGACGATCGGCTTCGTGCGGGGGAGACCCCCGCGACCCCCAGCGGCTGCGCCGGGCCATGGCCGCGTCGTCTTCGATCGCGCTCGTGTCTTGGCCTGGTGGAG
>CAYQGF010000673.1:0-1323 GCA_964416885.1 uncultured Iamiaceae bacterium | reverse complement strand
CGCGGAAGACCTCCCCAGCCGACGCCGCCTCGTTCCTCGGCGACGATCGGCTTCGTCCGAGGGGGGACCCTCGGGCTCCCCAGCGGCTGCGCCGGGCTGCGGGCTCGTCGTCTTCGAACGCGCTCGTCATCCGGCCGGTGGCGTCAGTGCAACGTCCACGGGCGGGGGGCCTCGCCGGTGGCGACGGTGGCCAGGCGGTTGAGGGCCTCGTCCTCCAGCTCGGCGGAGCGGTGACGGTTGGCGATGCACCAGCACGTCGACCACAGCGCCCACACGTCCTCCAACCCCCGCGCCCGGGCGGCCGCGGTCAGGGGCGAGCCGTAGGCCTCGTCGAAGGCGGCCGTCTCCGTCGCCGGCCGGCCGTGCCAGCGGCCGAAGGCGACGACGGGCGCGGCGTCGTAGGCGCGTGGGCCCCACCCGGCCAGCTCCAGGTCGACCAGCACCGGCCCGTCGCGGCCGGTCACGACGTTGCCGGCGTGGAGGTCGCCGTGCAGGATCGCTCCGAGGTCCTCGCCGGCCCGGGCCTCGTCGACGGCGTCCTGCCAGACGACCTCCAACCGGCTGGCCGCCCGTTCCAGGGTGCGCAGCTCGTCGTCGGTGGTGTGCCCGACGGCGATGGCCAGCTCGAGCTGGGCCAGCGCCGCTCCGATCGGGTCGCACGGGACCAGGCCCCGGGGGTCGAGCGGCCCGGTGGCGGTGTGGAGGCGTCGGGCCAGGTCGCCGAGGGTGGCAGGGTCGGCGGGCGGGGCGTCGGGGTCCACCCCTGGGACCTCGGCCCACGCGCTGACCGCCCAGCCGTCGACCATCGTCGGACCGGCCCGGAGCCGCGCCGCGGGGACGCCGGCATCGGCCAACAGGGCGGCGATGGCCGCCTCCTGACGGGGGCCGGAGAGGCCGCCGCGGACGGCGAAGGTCCGCACCCCCGACGCGGGGAAGCGGACGACGTGACGGGTCGCGGCCCGCACGACCTCGGCCCCGGCGACGTCGAGGCCGAACGCCGCCGCCACCGCGTCGATGCCCGGCGGGGCGGCGGAGGGCGCGTCGGGCGCGGTGATCGGGGGGATGCCCATCAGACGGCCCGACGACGCTCGACCCAGTCGGCGACCACGACGCCGAGCACCGGGAGGCTGACGGTGGACGAGCCCAGCACGGCGTCGTGGAACCCCGGTAGGTCGAAGCGCGCCCCGAGGGCGGCGGTGGCCTCGGCCCGCAGCCGCAGGATCTCCCGCTGGCCGATCTTGTAGGCGAGGGCCTGGGCCGGGATGGCGAGGTAGCGGTCGACCTCGGCGGTGATCTCGTCGAGCCCGACCGGCATGTGGGCGA
>CAYQGF010000672.1:0-1681 GCA_964416885.1 uncultured Iamiaceae bacterium | reverse complement strand
GCGCATGCTCGTCGCCTACGACACCCAGGACCAGGAGGACGAGCACTCCTGCTTCAGCGACAACACCGTCGCCGACGTGGTCAACAACGCCCGCGGCATCCGGATGGCCTACACGGCCGACTTCGAGGGCGTCGAGGGCACCTCGCTCCAGGACGTCATGGCCGAGGTCGACCCCGACCTGAACGACCGGCTCACGACCTCCCTGGACGAGACCGTCGCCGCGGCCGAGGCCCTCGACGAGCTGGGCACCTTCGACCAGATCATCGCCGACGACGAGGCTCGCGAAGAGCTGCGCGCCGTCGCCGAGGCACTCCAGGCCCAGGGCGACATCATCGCCGAGATGGCCGCCGCCCTCGGCTACGAGATCTCGCTGGAGATCTGACGCCTCGGACCGTGCTCCGACGCCTGGGCCCCGCCCTGGCCGTCGCCCTCCTCGCCGTCGCCTGCACGGGCGACGGCGAGGGGGGCGGAGCGCGCGGCACGTCCGACGACGCGACGACCACGACCCTCGGCGTCGCCGAGCGGGAGGCCTCCGGTGGCGCCGCCACGGTCCACAACACGGGCGCCCAGGCCTTCGCCCAGTCCGTGCCGGGCCTCGACGCCGACGGCCGCCGCTTCTTCGCGGTGGGCAACAACTTCTTCAACGACAACTGGGTGATCGCCCCCGCCTCCACCGTCGGGCGCGACGGCCTGGGCCCGCTGTTCAACGCCCAGTCGTGCTCGTCGTGCCACTTCCGCGACGGCCGGGCCCAGCCACCGACGGGCCCCGACGACCCGGAGCGGGGCCTCCTGGTCCGCATCAGCGTCCGGGACGGCGACGGGGCCGGGCCGCACCCGGTGTACGGCGAGCAGTTCCAGGACCGGGCCATCCCCGACGTCCCGGTCGAGGGCACCGTCGAGGTCACCACCACCGAGCGGGAGGGCTCCTACGACGACGGCACGCCGTACTCGCTCGCCGTCCCCACCTACACGCTCCGGGACGCGACCGGTGCCCCCCTGGGCGACGACGTCCTGCTCTCGCCCCGGGTCGCCCCCGCGATGTTCGGCGTCGGGCTGTTGGAGCTGATCCCGGAGGAGGACATCATGGCCGCGGCCGATCCCGACGACGCCGATGGCGACGGCATCTCGGGCCGGGCCGCGGTCCTCGACGACGGCCGGCTGGGCCGCTTCGGGTGGAAGGCCCTCGAGCCGACCGTCGAGTCCCAGAACGCCGCCGCCTTCCGGGCCGACATCGGCGTCACCACCCCGCTCACCCCCGAGCAGCCCTGCACCGACCAGCAGCCCGAGTGCCTGGCCGCCCCGCACGGTGGCGAGCCCGAGGTCGACGAGCAGAAGCTGTCCCGGGTCACCTTCTACGCCCGCACCCTCGCGGTGCCGGCCCGCCGCGACGTGGGCCAGCCGGTCACCGACCGGGGCGAGGAGCTGTTCACAGCCACCGGCTGCGCGGCCTGCCACACCCCCGTCCAGCGCACCGGGCCCTCCGACACCGCCGAGGCCCTGTCGGAGCAGACGATCCGTCCCTATACCGACCTCCTCCTCCACGACATGGGCGACGACCTCACCGACGACCGACCCGAGGGGGCGGCCGAAGGCCACGAGTGGCGCACCCCGCCGCTGTGGGGCCTGGGCCTGGTCGAGACCGTGAACCGCCACACCCGCTTCCTCCACGACGGACGCGCCC
>CAYQGF010000671.1:0-1684 GCA_964416885.1 uncultured Iamiaceae bacterium | reverse complement strand
TCTACCGCAACGGCGCCGAGTGGAAGTTCCGGGCCGTCGGCCAGGGCTTCGCCGGCGGCCTCGGACCGCTCGCCCAGAGCTTCGGCGTGAACGTGTAGCCATCCCGCCCCTCGTTCGCCGGCGCTCACCCCGTTCCTCGACCTGTCGGTCCCGTCGCACTGGTCGCGAGCCGGGTGGTGCCGGTGGGCGGGGCATGATCTCGGGGTGAGCGAATGTCGGCGGTCCCGATGACGTTGGCGCGTGGGGCCCGTGTCGCCGTCGCCGACCTCGGTGCGTCCGACGCGCTCGGCCTCGGGCTGGGCACCGTCCCGGCCCGCTTCGAGGTCGTGGTCGCCGGGCTCGACGCCGACGAGCGGCTGATCGACCGCAACTTCCTGCTGTCCCGGTACCAGCCGACGTCGTTCGAGGGCAGCGTGGCCATCGAGCCCGGGCGCGAGGGCGACACCGCCACCGTGTCGGTCCGGCTCGGACGGGTGCCGTCGTCGGTGCAGACGGTGCGGGTCGCGGTGGTGAGCGACGGCCACCTCTCGGCCGACGACCTCGACTCGGCCTGGCTCCGGGTCCTGGTCGACGGGCACCCGACGGCCCGCTGGGACTTCGGCGGGGCCGAGCTCTCGGGTGAGCGGGCGATCATCGTTGCCGACCTCTACCGCCGCGACGGCTGGCGGCTGGTGCTCCACGGCACCGGCTACCGGGCCGGTCTCGGAGCGTTCCTCGACCGCATCGGCGGTGGCGACCGCCTCCCGGGTGCGCCGGTCCCGCCTCCGCCGGCCGCTCCCTCGGCGGCTCCGCCGGCGCCCCCGCCCCCGCCGCCGCAGCCGCCGGGGGCCGGCTCGGCCCCGGCCTGGCCGCCGCCCCCGCCGCCCGGAGTCGGTGCTCCGCCCGCCCCTCCGGTCCCGGCGCCCGTCCCGGTGGGAGCCGGGGTGCCGCCGGCCTCGCCCCAGGGGTTCGGCCGCCCGGGGGTGCCGACCCAGGGCCCGGGTGCCGGGCCTCCGCCGCGGCCCGCCGCCCCGGGCCGGGCCGGGCCGTTGCGGACCGGCCTCAGCTGGCGGGAGCGGCTGTTCAGCGTCCCGGTGGCCAAGGCCCTGGTGTCCCCGAGCGGCGTCGGGCTGGCCGCCGGGGGCGCGGTCGTCGGTGGGGGCGCGGCCATCGCGGCCAGTGCCGGCGCCGCGGCCATCGCGGCCGGCGCCGCGGCCCTCGGCGGAGCCGCCTGGATCGGGCGGGGGCTGGTGGCGATGCCCGGCCAGCGGGGGGAGAAGATCGACCCCTTCTCGCTGCGGGAGCCGTGGCGCCACTTCGTCCGGGACGCCCTGGCCGCTCACGACACGTTCGACCGGCTGGTCCAGCGCACCCCGGAGGGACCGCTCCGCACCCGGCTGGCCGAGATCGGCGACCGGCTCGACGATGGGGTCGAGGAGTGCTGGCGCATCGCCTCCCGGGGCGACGCCCTCCGCGAGGCCCGGGTCGCCCTCGACGACACCTCGGTGCGGGCCGAGCTGGCCCAGCTCCAGGCCCAGCCCGGCGCCCACGACGCCGCGTCGCGCGCCCGGCTGGCCCAGGCCCTCCAGAGCCAGGTCGACGCGGCCGATCGGCTCGACCGGGTGATCGACCAGACCTACGACCAGCTCCGCCTGATGGACGCCCGCATCGACAACGCCGTGGCCCGGGCGCTGGAGATCTCGGC
>CAYQGF010000670.1:0-1686 GCA_964416885.1 uncultured Iamiaceae bacterium | reverse complement strand
CGGGACCTCGACGCCTCCTTCGCCGGGCTGAGCTGGATCGCCAACGGCTACCTGGTCACCCTGGCCGCCCTGATCCTGGTCGGGGGGTCGGTCGGCGACCGGCTGGGCCGCAAGCGCGTCTACCTGGCCGGCGCCGGGGCCTTCGCCGGGGCGTCGCTGCTGTGCGGGCTGGCGCCCGGCGTCGGGGCGCTGGTCGGGGCCCGGATGGTGCAGGGCGTGGCCGGCGCCTTCCTCGTCCCCGGCAGCCTGGCCCTGCTCCAGACGACCTTCCACCCCGACGACCGGTCCCGGGCCATCGGGGCCTGGTCCGGCCTGGCCGGGATCACCACCGCGCTCGGGCCGTTCGTGGGCGGCTGGCTGGTCGAGGCGGCGTCGTGGCGGTGGGTGTTCCTGCTCAACCTGCCCCTGGCCGCGGTGGTGCTGGTCGTCGGCCGGGTGCACCTGGTCGAGTCGCGGGACCCCACCATCGAGGGTCGGCCCGACCTGCTCGGTGCCGGGCTCGGCGTGCTCGGCCTGGCCGGGGCGACCTACGGGCTGATCGAGGAGGCGCCGCTCGTCGGCCTGGCCGGGGTGGCCGCGCTGGTCGCCTTCCTGGTCGTCGAGGCCCGCACCGCCCACCCGATGCTGCCGCTCGGGATCTTCCGGTCCCGCCCCTTCTCCGGGGCCAACGGGGTGACCTTCGCCGTCTACGGCGCCCTGTCGGCGGTGCTGTTCCTCCTCGCCCTGGTGCTCCAGCAGGCCCTGGGCTACTCGCCGCTGGAGGCCGGGGCCGCGACCGTGCCGCTCACCCTGGTGATGCTGGCCTTCTCGTCGCGCAGCGGGGCGCTGGCCCAGCGGGTCGGGCCGCGGCTGCCGATGACCGTGGGGCCGGCGGTGATGGCCGTCGGGATGGTGCTGATGCTGCGGATCGACGCCGGCGGCTCCTATGCGGCCTCGGTGCTGCCCGCGCTCCTCGTCTTCGCGGCCGGCCTGACCCTGACCGTCGCCCCGCTGACCTCGACGGTGCTGGCCGCGGCCGACGACCGCCACGCCGGGGTGGCCTCGGGGGTGAACAACGCCGTGTCCCGCACCGCCGGTCTGGTCGCGGTGGCCGGGCTGCCGATCGTCGCCGGGGTCGACGCCAGCGGCGCGGTGGTCGACGCCGCCCTGCTCGACGGGTTCCACCGAGCCGCGGTGGTCGGCGCTGCCGCGACCGCGGTCGGGGCGCTGGTGGCCTGGCTGACGATCCCCGCCGACGTGCTCGGCGCCACGGAGCCGGTGGCCGACGAGGGCGAGCCCTGCTTCTCGTGCCCGGTCTCGGCGCCCCCTCCGCCCCTGGAGGACACCACCGTCGACTAGAACGTGTTCTCGTTTAGCAGCGACGAGGAGCGAAGGTCATGGCGCAAGAGGTGGGCACCGGGAAGAGCCGCCGGGGCCGGCCCGTCGAGCTGGGCGGCGCCCTCGTCACCCTGGTCGAGCCGCACGCCGGTCACGAGGTCGCGTACAACCGCTGGTACGAGCGGGACCACTTCTACGCCGGCTGCATGCTCGGGGCCTGGACGCTGAGCGGCGCCCGCTTCGTCGCCACCCGCGACCTCAAGGACCTGCGGGCGCCCGACAGCACGGTCGCTCCCGACCCCCTTGCGGGCTCATACCTGTCGCTCTACTGGATCGTCGCCGGCAAGTTCGGCGAGTGGATGGAGTGGG
>CAYQGF010000669.1:0-1689 GCA_964416885.1 uncultured Iamiaceae bacterium | reverse complement strand
GGTCCGCGATGGCCCGGGTGATCGCCTGGCGGATCCACCAGGTGGCGTAGGTCGAGAACTTGAAGCCCTTGGTCCAGTCGAACTTCTCGACCGCCCGCATCAGGCCCAGGTTCCCCTCCTGGATCAGGTCGAGCAGCTGCATGCCCCGGCCGACGTAGCGCTTGGCGATCGACACGACGAGCCGCAGGTTGGCCTGGATCAGCTGGGACTTGGCCTCCTCCCCGTCGCGGCACAGCCGTTCGAGCCGGCGCCGCTCGGCGAAGCCCAGGGCGTCGAGCCCGTCGGCGGCGGCGAGATCGGCGAGCTGGGCCGCAGCCTCGGTGCCCCGCTCGATCCGCTGGGCCAGGTCGACCTCCTGGGGCCCGGTGAGCAGCGGCACCCGACCGATCTCCCGCAGGTAGATGCGGACCGAGTCGGCCGGGCCGGTGGAGCGTTCGGTGGCGGGCACCCGTACGGAGGGGCGCCGGGCCGTCGTCGACGCCGGCCGGGGCCGGGCGTCGATCACCCGGGCGTCACCGGCGGGGGCCGAAGGGCTGTCCCCCGCCTCGGGGGCCGGGGCGTCGGCCGAGGCGGGCGCCGGCGTGACGGGGTGCACGGCATCGAGTCCCCCTGGCTCCACATCGGGAGCGACGTCGGGTGGCAGCGCCCCCGTGGCTCCGTTCACGCTCTCTCCTCGGACCTCTGTGCCAGCCAAGTTAGCAACTGGTCCTCGACCTCTCGCTCGGGTCGGGCATCGGGGGCGACGGCCTCCAGGCGGGTGAGGAGCCAGGCGAGCAGCGGGTTGAGCGCGGCGGCCTGCTCCTCGGTGGCCCCCCGGAGCCGTCCTCGCAGGCGGGCGACCTCCCGTTGGCCCTCGAGCCGGAGCAGGACGCGTCGCACGTCGGCGGGCACACCGGTCTCCTCCTCGGCCGCCAACCGCAGGAGGAGGGCGGCGGTGTCGGGGTCGGCGGCGTCGATGGCGGCGTGGAGGTCCCCGTCGGCGTCGCGCAGGGCGCGGAAGGCGACGGCGTGGACGTCGTCGGCGAAGAGCACCTCGTGGAGCAGCGGCAGCATCTCGGAGCGGTGGTCGGCGTCGACCGCGAGCCGCAGGGCCACCAGCTCGGGGGCGTCGGAGCGGACCTCGCGGCGGGGCCGGCCCTCGGCCACCAGCCGGGGCCGACGGGCGGCCGGCCCGGCCAGCGACGACCGGAGCCGTTCGACGTCGATGCGACAGCGGTCGGCGACCTCCATCACGTACTGGTCGCGCACGAAGTCGCTCGGGTGCTCCCGGATGACGTCGAGGGCGGCCTCGGCGGTGCGGGCCCGGCCCTCGGGGGTGTCGAGCCGGCCGCCGGCGAGCGCCCGCTGGACCCGGAAGCCGAGGAACGGCGTGGGCGCCTCCACCGCGGCCCGCAGCCGGTCGGGGTCGGAGCGGGCCAGGTCGCCCGGGTCCTCCCCCGCCGGCAGGTCGGCCACGACGACCTCCAGCTCGTGGGCCTGCTCCCAGGCGTAGACCCGCTCGGCCGCGGCGGCCCCGGCCGCATCGGGGTCGAAGGCGAGGACGAGGCGGTTGGCGAAGCGCTTGAGCGTCCGCACGTGGTCCTCGGTGAGCGACGTGCCGCAGGTGGCGACAGCCCGGGGGATGCCGACGTCGAAGAAGCCGATCACGTCGGTGTAGCCCTCGCAGATGATGACCTCCTCGGCCTTGAC
>CAYQGF010000668.1:0-1694 GCA_964416885.1 uncultured Iamiaceae bacterium | reverse complement strand
GGCTCAGGTGCCCGGCCGACATGTGGGCGCCGCGGGCGAGGGCCTCGACGTCGAGCGGCTGGGCGTACTCCCGGTCGATGCGGTCACGGACCCGGCGCAACCACACCAGGTCGCTGGGGCGCGGGGCCTGGCGTCCTCCGACCCCGCCCGCCGCCCTGACGGGGTCGGCTCCGCCGCCGCTGGCATCCGCGTGGCCGCTCACCGTCCGATGGTGCCACGTGGCCGTGGCCCCACCAGGACCTATAACATCCCTTACCGACCGGAACAATAGGAGAGTGGTGCGGGACGAACGGGCCGTCGCGATCGTAGGGGCGGGGGCGGCGGGCGTCCTCGTCGCGTGGCACCTCCGGCACCGGCTCCCCGACGCGGCTGTCGTGGCCGTCGGGACCGGGCACGCCCCCGGCCGCGGCGTCGCCTACAGCACGACCGACGCCCAGCACCGGATGAACGTCCCGGTCCGCCGGCTGAGCGTCGACGCCGACGGGTCCGGCCACCTGGCCGAGTGGCTGGCCGCGCACGGCCACGACGTCGGCCCCGACGACTACCTCCCCCGCGGCACCTACGGCGCCTACCTCGCGGCCCAGCTCACCGCCACCGGCACGGACGTGCTCGATGCCCGGGTGGTCAGCGCCCGACCCGACGGAGGGACCGGCTGGGCGCTCGGGCTCGCCGACGGCCGGACGCTCCGGGCCCGGGCGGTCGTCCTCGCGACCGGCCCCCCGTCCGGCCCGGGGCCCGTCGCCCTGCCCGACCACCCCCGGGTGATCGCCGACCCATGGGTGCCGGACCTGGCCGACCGGGCCGCGGCCGCCGGCGAGGTGGTCGTGCTGGGCACCGGCCTGACGATGGTCGACGTGGCCCTGACCGCCACCGCCGCGGGGGCGACGGTCACCGCCCTGTCCCGCCACGGCTACGTGCCCCGGTCCCACCCGGTGCACCGGGAGGCGCCGACCGAGCCGTTCCCCCTGCCGGCCGGCCCGCTCACCGCGGCCCAGGTCCGCCGGCTGGTGGTCGTCCACTGCCGCACCGAACCGGCCGGGTGGCCCGCGGCCATGGACGCCGCCCGCGACCGGGCCGACGCCATCTGGTCCCGGGTGCCCGAGACCGAGCAGGCCAAGCTCCTGCGGCGAGGGCTGAGCGAGTGGACCGTCCACCGGCACCGCATGGCGCCCCCCGTGGCCGAGAGCTTCGCCGGCCTGCTCCGGACCGGTCGGGTGCGGGTCGAGCGGGGCACGGTCCGCTCCGTCACCGCGACCGCCGACGACGCCACGGTGCACACCCACGACGGCCGGCGGCGACGGACGGCCCTCGTCGTCTCGTGCACCGGGCCCAGCTCCGACGTGAGCCGCACCACCGACCCGCTCCTCCGCCACCTCCTCGGCACCGGGGCGGCCCGGGTCGGACCCCACCGGCTCGGCCTGGCCGTCGACCGGTGCGGGCAGGCCCTCGGTCCCCACCCCGGGCTCTACACGGTCGGCCTGCTGCGGCGCGGCACCCTGGTCGAGACCACCGCGGTGCCCGAGATCCGCGCCCAGGCCGCCGAGCTGGCCGACCTCCTCGCCCCCTGACCCGGCGGCGACGAGGCCGGCGGGTCAGCCCCGGGCCTCGATGGCGGCGGCCACCTCCTCCCGGAACGGGCCGAAGTCGGGGTGGAGGCGGAGGTCCCGGTGCCGCTCGACCTCGGGGCCGAAGGG
>CAYQGF010000667.1:0-1699 GCA_964416885.1 uncultured Iamiaceae bacterium | reverse complement strand
GGCCGTCGGTGCTGTCGCCCACGATCTGGGTGCCCCGCCAGCTCAGGCAGTTGACGGCGCCGAGCCGGTCGGCCCGGGGCGTGGTGGCGTCGACGACCTCGGCCACCGCCGCCTTGTGGGGCATGGTGACCGACATGCCCCCCAGGCGGAGGCTGCGCATGGCCGCCACCGCGTCGGGGGCGCGCCCCGCCGGCACGGTGACGGCGAAGTAGGTCCAGTCGAGGTCGAGGGCGGCGAAGGCGGCGTTGTGGATCGCCGGCGAGAGCGAGTGCTCCACCGGTGCTCCGATCACCCAGCAGACCCGGGGATGGCTGCTCATCCCGCGACCCGGTCCGATGGGCCCGGCGGCAGCCCCGGGGGCTGGCGAACAGCGCGCCAGCCCGAGCCGGCTCCGCTGGGCTCGGTGTTGGCGGAGCCAACCCCTTCAGGGTGGCGGGCGGGGTCGGCGGACGTGCTTCGGCGGGCATGGCGGGAGCCGACCGAGGCGATGTCCGCCATCCCGTAGACGACCTGTCGTCGGCTCATCCGCAGCCCAGGCCCTGTTCCTCGCACCGGGCCTTGGCTTCGAGGAACTCCTCGAAGGAGTTGGTGAAGAAGTGCTGGCCGGGCGCCTCGAGGACGTAGTACAGGAGCGGCGGCGAGTCGATCGGGTTGGGGGCCGGGTTGAGGGCGGCCTCGATCGAGGCCCGGCCGGGGGCGGCGATCGGCGTCGGTGGCAGCTCGAGGGTGTCGCTGGTGTTGTAGGGCGAGACGGCGTTCAGGTCGAAGTCCTGACCGGTGACGTCGGCCAGGTAGCGGCTGGTCGCGTCGATGCCCAGGCCGAAGATCCCGTTCTGGGGGCCGATCAGCATCCGGTTGTAGATGACCCGGGCGATCTTGGGGGACTCCTCGTTGCTGCCGGTCTCCCGCTCGATCAGCGAGGCCACGATCAGCACCTGGTAGGCGTCGAGCGGGGGCAGGTTGTCGCCGACGAGGCCGTCGCCGATGCCGGCGCTGTTGGCCTGGCGCACCATCTCGTCGACCATCCGCTTGACCAGGGTCGACGGCGTGTCGTTGGCGCTGACCTCGTAGGTCGACGGGAACAGCATCCCCTCCATGGCCGGGACCCCCGGTGGGAGCTCCCGGTCGGGGGGGAGGAACGGCGACCGGTTGGCCGGGTCGGCCAGGGCCGCCTCCAGGTCGGCTCGTTCGAAGCGGGGCACGACCTCGATGATCTTGTCGAACATCTGGTCGATCCGGTACCCCTCGGGGATGGTGACCGACTCGGCCGCCACCACGTCGGGACCGGCCCTCAGGACCTCCGCCACCTCCTCGAAGGACATGTTCCGGCGGAAGGTGTAGGTCCCGGCCTGGAGGTCGATGTCCTGGTCACGGATCCAGAACCGGAAGATCGTGCCGTTGGCCACGATGCTGCTGTTGTCGAGCAGCGACCCGAGGTCGGTCAGCCGGGACCCCGACGGGATGAGGACCGAGACCTCCTCCCCCGGCGGGCCGGGCGGGTCGACCTGGCGCTGGTACCAGCTCCGGACGCCGACGACGAGCACCGCGAACAGCACCACGATGAGGCCGAGGACCACCACCACCTTGGGCAGTCCGGCCCGGTCGCGGGGCATGTCGACGATGTCGGGAGGGTCGTCGTCGTAGCGGTCGTCCCGGTAGGTGGGCATCGGGGCGGGCCTACTCCTCGATCGGCGGCGGT
>CAYQGF010000666.1:0-1700 GCA_964416885.1 uncultured Iamiaceae bacterium | reverse complement strand
AGGATGTGGTCGCCGGCGCCACCGGATCGGAGCGAGAGCCGGTCGGCCAGCGGCGGCGGCTGGTACAGCGGCTCGGAGTCGAGTCCGCACCAGCGCCGCATGCGCTCGGCCACCACCCCCGAGATCGTGTAGCGCCGCTGGGCCTCGGCCAGGGCCCGGATGTCCCAGTCGACGAGCTGGCGATGGTCGTCCAGAGCGGCGTCGTCCAACCCGAAGTCGCTCCACGGTTGACCGAGCGCGTCGTAGGCGGCCCGGTGCTGGTGGGCCAGCCACGGCACCTTGTTCGGGTGGCGGGCGAAGTAGGCGGGGAAGTTCACCGGGATGACCAGCTCCGCGTCGAGGGGCACCAGCCGCCAGGCCATGGCGGCGTCGAACAGCCGGACCCGGTCCCACGCCGCGGGCACCGACACGGCCTCGGCCCGGTGCCCCGCACCACGGAGAGCGCCGACGAGGTTGTCGACCATCAGCTCGAGGCCGCCGCTCATGAACGGCACCTGGGTGGAACAGACGAGGACATCCATCGGCTCCGAGTCTCGCGGAACCCCGTACCCGGCGCGACCACACCTCGCCAGTAGCCTTGCTCCCTCGTGGACGCCCCCCGGCTCGCGCTCGTTCCTCCCCGCTACGGCCCCGACGTGATCGGTGGTGCCGAGCTGGTGCTGCGCGAGGTCGCCCACGGCATGGCGGCCCGCGGCTGGCAGGTCGACGTGCTCACCACCTGCGCCCGGGACCACTACACCTGGGCCAACCACTACCCGGCCGGCACCAGCGCCGACGGCCCGCTCACCGTCCACCGCTTCCCGGTGGTCGACGACACCTCCGGCAAGGCACGGGCCGCCGTCGCCCAGCGCCTGGCCCTGGGTGAGGAGCCGACGCTGCGGGAGCAGGAGGCGTGGATGAACGACGGGCTGAGGGTGCCCGGCCTGTTCCACGCCCTGCTCGACGACGCCGAGCGGTACCAGGCGATCGTGGTCTCGCCGTACCTGTTCTGGACCAGCTTCGCCTGCGGCCTGATCGCCCCCGAGCGCACGATCCTGCGACCCTGCCTCCACGACGAGCCCGAGGCCCGCTTCGAGCTGTTCGAGCCGCTGTTCAGCGGTGTGGCCCGCATCTGGTTGAACACCGAGCCCGAGGCCGACCTGCTGGACCGGATCGCCCCCGGCCACGCCCCGGCGTCGGTCATGGGCGAGGGCGTCCCGGTCCCCGACTCCTACGACCCCGAGGGCTTCCGCTCCCGCTTCGGCCTGGGCGACGCCCGGTTCGTGCTGTACGCCGGGCGCCGGGAGGGGGCCAAGGGCTGGGAGCAGCTCCTCGACGCGTTGGCAAACGCGGAGGCGATGGATCCCGCCAAGGCGCCGGTGCTGCGCGATCAGGTGTGGGAGCTCCTGGTGGCCGCCGAGATCCACCGCGACCTCGAGCTCGGCGACGCTGCGCCCGACGACGACACCTTCGCCGACATCGTCCTCGAGGTCGACGGCTACCTGTGCGCGTTGAAGGACGCCCAGATTCGCGGCGGTCTGCATGTTCTCGGTCAGGCCCCCACCGGTGAGCAGTTGATCGATCTCGTGCTGGCGGTCACCCGCCTCCCCCAGGCCGACGTCCCCGCGTTGCGGGCGACCGTGGCCGCCGAGTTGGCTCTCGACCTCGCGGACGCGGGACGTGTGGAGGTTGACCGCATCGAAGCGCGTGCTCGCGAGCAC
>CAYQGF010000665.1:0-1700 GCA_964416885.1 uncultured Iamiaceae bacterium | reverse complement strand
CCAGCCGGGAGACCTCGACATCGAGCTGGGCCCGGTGTTCGTCAACTTCCTGCTGGCCGACGAGATCAACCGGGCCCCGGCCAAGGTCCAGTCGGCGCTGCTGGAGGTCATGGCCGAGCGCCAGGTCTCGATCGGGGGCGAGACGTTCCCGGTGCCGGACCCGTTCCTCGTCCTGGCGACGCAGAACCCCATCGAGTCCGAGGGCGTGTACCCGCTGCCCGAGGCCCAGCGCGACCGCTTCCTGATGAAGGTCGTCGTCGACTACCCGACCGCCGGGGAGGAGGTCGACATCGTCTACCGGATGGGCGTCAAGCCGCCGGAGGCCGAGGCCGTCCTCTCCCTCGACGAGCTGATCTCGCTCCAGGCCGTGGCCGACCAGGTCCGGGTCGACCGAGCGGTGGTCGACTACGCCGTCACCGTGGTCCTGGCCACCCGGTACCCGAGCAACTACGCCCTCTCCGACATCGACCCCCTGCTCACCTACGGCGGCTCCCCCCGAGCCAGCCTCGGCCTGGTCCGGGCCGGACGGTCGCTCGCCCTGATCCGGGGCCGCGACCACCTCGTCCCCCAGGACGTCTTCGACGTCGCCCCCGACGTGCTCCGCCACCGGCTGGTGCTGTCCTACGAAGCCCTGGCCCAGGGCATCACCCCCGACCAGATCCTGGCCCGGGTGCTCTCGACGGTGCCGGCCCCCCGGCAGGTCGGCGACCGGTCGAGCGCCACGGCCGCCCCCGCCGCGCCGGCCGCCGGCGCCTACCCCGGCTACGGCCCGGCCGCCGGCACCTACGGGGCCTACGACCAGGCCACGGGCGCCTACGGGGCCACGGGGACCTACGGGGCGACCGGCACCTACGGCGGCGCCTACGGCGTCGACCCCACCGCCTCCTTCCCCTCCCCCGCGGCGCCGGCCCCGACCGCACCCGCAGCGCCCGCAGCCGCGGCGCCGGCCGCGCCCGCCGCGCCCGCAGCCGCGGCGCCGGCCGCACCCGCACCCGCAGCGCCCGCACCGGCCGCGCCCGCACCGGCTCCGGCCGCACCCCCGGCCGGCCCGCAACCGGCCCCCTCGGCCCCCGGCCCGGGTGGGATCGGCTCGCCGTGGGCGCCCGCCCCCGGGGCGCCGGGCCCCGCCACCCCCGCGGCCCCGCCCGCACCCGCCGACCCACGAGGCCCGGCCACCGGCGACATCGCCCCCGCCCCCACCTCCGACGAAGCGGGCCGCTGACGGTGCCGGTGGCCAACGTCCCGCCCCGGGTCTCCCGGAGCGACCCGAGCGAGGTGCTCCGACGGCTCGACCTCGTCGTGCGCCGACGGCTCGACGGGCTGCTGCACGGCGAGTACATGGGCCTGGTCCCCGGGCACGGCACCGAGAAGGGCGAGACCCGGCTGTACATGCCCGGCGACGACGTCCGGAACATCGACTGGAACGTCACGGCCCGGATGACCGAGCCCCACGTCCGGGAGACGATCGCCGACCGGGAGCTGGAGTGCTGGATCCTGGCCGACGACTCGCCCAGCCTCGACTTCGGCACGGCGCTGTGCGAGAAGCGGGACCTGGCCGTGTCGGCCGCCGCCGCCGTCGGCTTCCTCACCCACCGCACCGGCAACCGCATCGGGGCGGTGCTGGCCGACCCCGCCGGGCACCAGATCGTCCCGGCCCGGGGCGGCAAGGACCACCTCTTCTCGGTACTGCACCGGCTGGT
>CAYQGF010000664.1:0-1701 GCA_964416885.1 uncultured Iamiaceae bacterium | reverse complement strand
GGCCCGGGCCCAGGTGCGCTGCTCGGGGCTGGCGTCGCCGTCGTAGGTGGCGGCCACCAGCCCGGGGATGCCGAGGGCGCCGAGGGCACGGAGCTGGTCCTGGGCCAGGGCCTTGGTCGGCCCGATCATCAGCGCCGTTCCGGACGCGACCGGTGCGGTGACGGCCTCGGCGATGGGGAGCTGGTAGCAGAGCGACTTCCCCGA
Source organism: uncultured Iamiaceae bacterium (assembly GCA_964416885.1). GTDB lineage: Bacteria > Actinomycetota > Acidimicrobiia > Acidimicrobiales > Iamiaceae > Iamia. The sequence continues at coordinate 1,497 of CAYQGF010000664.1, read as the reverse complement.
GGCGGTGCCGGTGGCCACCGCGACGTGCTGGCCCGACCGGGCCCGGTCGATGGCCTCGGCTTGGTGCACCCACAGCGCACGGTGGGGCAGGTGGGGCCCCAGGCGCTCGGGCCACGGGTGGGCGAGGGGGGCGAAGCGGGCCGGACGGGGCGGGAGCTGCTCGACGTGGACCAGCCCGTCGGCGCGCCGGTGGAGGACCTGGAGGAGGGTGTCGACCGGGGCGTCGGTGAGCAGGGTCATGACCGGGCCGGGGTGGTGCGGGCGGGAGAGGGCGAACGGATGTCCGTGACATCCATGTAATCACACCGGTGTCGTCTCGGGCCCCGGGACGGTCACCCGGGGGACGATCACCCGGGGGGAGGGCCCGAGGGGGCATCGGTGGGTCAGCAGGGGCGGGCGGCCCGGCGGTGTACCGTGCACGCCAGGCGCCTGGTGGACGACGGAATCCGAGGAGTCACCTGTGATCGAACTGGGGTTGGAGCTCACCGAGCGAGACGGCTGGGCGGTCCTGGCGGTCTCGGGCGAGGTCGACGTCGCAACCGCCCCCCGCCTGCGCGAGCGCCTCGTCGGGCTGGTCGGCGAGGGCCGCACCCGCATCGTGGTCGACCTCGAGAAGGTCGACTTCATCGACTCGACCGGCCTGGGCGTCCTCGTCGGGGCCCTGAAGCGGGTCCGCACCAACGAGGGCGACCTGGCCCTGGTGTGCACCGGGCCTCGGATCCTCAAGGTCTTCGAGATCACCGGGCTCACCAAGGTCTTCACGATCCACCGCAGCGTCGACGAGGCGACGGTCCCCGCCTGACCCACGTGAACGCACCCTCGGCCGTGACGATCTCCAGGGGGCGGAGGGGGCGGAGGACCACCTCGTGAGCGACGACGTGGTGAAGGCGGACGTGGTCCACCTGCGGGTGCCGGCCCAGCCGGACTACCTCGCCCTGGTCCGCATGGTCATCGCCGGCACGGCTCGGATCGACCCCTTCCTCGACGACGAGCGGGTCGACGACCTCCGGGTGATCGTGTCCGAGGCCTGCACCAACGCCATCGAGGCCCTCCGGGTCCGGGCCGAGGGCCAGGGCATCGACGTGGCGGACCTCGGCTCCACCATCGGGATCGAGTGCCGGCTCACCCCGTCGCGGGTCGAGGTCGTGATCACCGACGAGGGCGGTGGTTTCGACCCCGAGGGTCTGGAGGCGCTGCCGGCGGTCACCGACCCGTCGCGGCTGCGGATCGAGCGGGGCCTCGGCATCCCCCTGATCCGGGCGCTGTCGGACGAGGCCCAGATCACCTCCGGCCCCGGGGGGACGCGGGTGCGGGTCATCCTCGACGCCGAGCCCCCGGTGTCCTCCTAGCGCGCCGTGGCCGACGACCTACCGGTGCGGGAGGGCCTCGTCGTGCCCGGATGGGAGCTGGTCGAGACCTTCACCCCCTCGGGCGGTCCCGGGGGCCAGCACGCCAACAAGGCGAGCACCCGGGTCGAGCTGCGGTTCTCGGTCGAGC
>CAYQGF010000663.1:0-1702 GCA_964416885.1 uncultured Iamiaceae bacterium | reverse complement strand
CTCTACGACATCGAGCTGACCTCGATCTCGTCGTTCGTGCTGCTGATGTCGTCGCTCACCATGGTGCTGGCCGTCTCGTCGATCCAGCGGGGCGAGCAGGCGCGGATGCGGTTGTGGCTCGTGACCACCGCCATCCTCGGCGCCGTCTTCATCTCCGGCCAGGTCTACGAGTTCCAGGTGTTCGTGAAGGAGGGGATGGGCTACACGACCAACGCGGCCAGCTCGGCCTTCTTCACCCTCACCGGCTTCCACGGCGTCCACGTCACCCTCGGCATCGTCATGCTGTTGTCGACGGTCATCCTCTCCGTGAAGGGCCGCATCCCGCAGTCCCGGGCCGAAGCGGTCGAGATCGTCGGTCTGTACTGGCACTTCGTGGACGTGGTGTGGGTCCTGATCTTCACCATCGTCTACCTGATCCCCTAGGAACCGCGTCCCGATGAGCGACACCGCACCCGCCGAGGTCGACGAGCACGTCTCGTCCGAGCACGGGGCCGACGACCACGCCAGCGACTCCCTCTACATCCAGGTCGCCCTGGGCCTCGCCGTGCTCACGGCGATGGAGGTGGCCTGGCCCTACATCATCGACGACGGCCCCGTCCTCATGTGGCCGTTGCTGACCGTGATGGTGATCAAGTTCATCATCATCGCCGCCTTCTTCATGCACCTGAAGTTCGACGCCAAGATCCTCACCCGGGTCTTCTACGCCGGCCTCGGCCTGGCGGTGGCGGTCTACCTCGGTGCCCTCTGGACCTTCACGCACGGGCTCAACATCTTCAACGGGACCTGACCCGCGTCCCGGGCCTACGCCGTGCTCGCCTCCGTCCCCGAAGCCAGCGGTGTCTGGCGCTTCCAGATGCACCCCGAGGTGTGGCTGCTCGTCGTCGGGCTGACCGTCCTCTACGTGGGGGCGGTCCGGGTGGTCGGCCCCAAGGTGGTGGAGCCCGGGGCACCGGTGCTCACCCGGCGCAACATCGTCTGTGCCGTCACCGGCCTGCTGCTGCTGTGGGTCGCGTCGGACTGGCCGATGCACGACATCGGCGAGGAGTACCTCTACTCGGTCCACATGGTGCAGCACACCCTGCTCACTCTGGTCGTGCCCCCGCTCGCCCTCCTGGCCACACCCCGCTGGCTGGCCGACCTGATCCTCGGCCAGGGCAAGGTCCGCCGGTTCATCCAGCTCGCCTCGCTGCCCCTCGTGGCCGGTGTCGTCTTCAACGCCATGCAGGTCGGCGTGCACTGGCCGACGCTGGTCAACGCCTCGATCGAGAACGGCATCATCCACTACCTGGTGCACGTGGCCCTGGTGTTCACGTCGCTGATGATGTGGATGCCGGTCTGCGGGCCGATCGAAGAGTGGCGGATGAGCATCCCGGCCAAGATGATCTACCTCTTCTGCATGTCGATCGTCCCGACCGTGCCCGGTGGCTGGATGACCTTCGCCGAGGGGGCGGTGTACTCGGCCTACGACACGCCGACCCGGGCCTTCGGCATCTCGGTCCAGGACGACCAGCAGGCCGCCGCGGTGCTGATGAAGCTGTTCGCCGGGAGCTGGCTCTGGTTCCTGATCACCTGCCAGTTCTTCGTGTGGGCCCTCCGTCAGACGCGCGAGGACGAGGTGGCCGGCGACTTCGACTTCAGCCTGGCCGCGCCGACGCCGGCGGCCGATCCGGCGCCCACCGAGGCGACCGACGCCCGGGGTGGC
>CAYQGF010000662.1:0-1703 GCA_964416885.1 uncultured Iamiaceae bacterium | reverse complement strand
AAGCGGGGCACGACGGCGAGGTCGAGCAGCAGCGCCGGCGGGAAGAAGTAGGCCACCGCCAGCGAGGCGGCGAGCACGATGTAGAGGAGCTCCGGGCGCCGGAACGTCACCCGCTTCGACACCGCGATGGCGATCAGCACCGATGTCAGGACGCCCGCGAACACGAGCGCGTTGACGAACCAGGTCGTGCCGAACAGCAGGGCGAACTGGACGACGTTCTTGGTCTCCAGCAACAGGAAGGCGACGCCCATGGCGAACAGGTCGATGTAGCGGGCCATGGGCTTCATCGGGCCGGCGGTGACGCGGACCGCGAGCACCGACACGAGCAGGATCAGCGTCAGGCTCACCACGTAGATCGTGGGGAGCGAGCGGTTCCGCAGGTACGGGTAGGGGTGGTCGTCGGTGGCGGCCTCGGGGACCTCGCCGCTGGGGGCCCACGTGTGGGCCCGGCCGGCCTCGGTGCACTCGATCGAGGTCGGGTCCTTGCTGGCCGCGAACCCGGTGAGGGCGACACCGTTCTCACCGAAGGCGGGCAGGACCTCCTGGAGGCACGGCGGGTTGCCGAAGACCGACTCGAGCATCGCCCCGTAGCGGTCGATCAGCCAGTCCTGGCGGTAGTAGTTGTACATCGTGAAGACGCCGCTGGGCGTCAGCCGGTCGCGGAACGCCTCCATCGCCTCCTCGGTGAAGAGGTAGCTCTCCAGCCGCAGCGCCGACTGCCCGCCGATCAGGGTGATCGAGTCCGGCAGGGCCAGGATGATCAGGTCGTACTCGGTGTCGGTGCGCTCGAGGAAGGCCCGGCCGTCGTCGATGTGGATGTCGACCCGGGGGTCGTCGTAGGGGCGCGCCGGGTGGTGGTCGCGGCCCAGCTCGTACAGCTTCGGGTCGATCTCGACCGCGTCGATGTGCTGGGCGCCCCGCTCCAACGCCACCGCGACGTCGTTGCCGCCGCCGGCCCCGACGATCAGCACGTTGTCGAGCGACGGCGGGCGGACGATGTCGAAGACCCCCTTGCCGGGCGCGTGCTCCGGGGCCTGGTGCACCTGGTGGGGGATGCCGTTCACGTCGACCTGGAGGTTGCCGTCGAGGTCGGGGTTCGGCTTGGCCTCGATCTTGTAGTACGGCGACCACGACAGGTTGGGGCTGAACGACTCGACGGCCAGGACGATGACGAGCACGACGAGGCCGACGACCTGCGGGATGCTCGGCACGCGGGGGAGGACCGCGGCCACGATCGCCGCCGCGGCGACGAGGCCCCAGGCCAGCGGGGGCAGCCGGAGGAAGCTCAGGACCGAGAAGCCGACGATGCCGAGGATGCTGCCGAACAGGTCGTACTTGTAGGCGTCGAGGTTGTCGAACCGGGCGAAGGTGCGGGCCACGCCCTCGGCGATCAGGGCGAGCACCGCGGCCGAGGCGAGGAAGATCAGCGGCAGCACGATCTCGCGGGGCGGGCCGCTGGCGCTCAGGCTGCTGAAGGTGAACAGGTCGGGGTCGTCCTGGCTGATCGTGATCGGCGCGGCGGCGATGATCAGCACGAAGGCGCCGAGCACGACGGGTGCCCAGCCGCTCAGGTCGACCTTGGCCTTGGCCCGGAGGAAGCCGATGCCGATGCCGAGGAAGCTCCCGAGCAGGACGAAGTTCGAGAAGTACGAGAGGTAGACGACGTTCGAGCCGGTCCAGCGGATCAGCGCCAGCTCGACGAA
>CAYQGF010000661.1:0-1712 GCA_964416885.1 uncultured Iamiaceae bacterium | reverse complement strand
CCATGGCCGCCACCCAGGGCCACACCCAGTCGCTCCACACCAACGCTCTCGACGAGGCCCTGGCCCTGCCGACCGACTTCAGCGCCCGCATCGCCCGCAACACCCAGCTGTTCCTCCAGCAGGAGTCGGGGACGTGCCGGGTGATCGACCCGTGGGGCGGCAGCTACTACGTCGAGCGGCTCACCGCCGAGCTGGCGGCCAAGGCATGGGGCCACATCCAGGAGGTCGAGCGGGCCGGCGGGATGACCAAGGCCATCGAGGAGGGCATCCCCAAGATGCGGGTCGAGGAGGCCGCGGCCCGCACCCAGGCCCGCATCGACTCGGGGCGCCAGCCGGTGATCGGGGTCAACAAGTTCCAGCCCCTCGACGACGAGCAGATCGACGTCCTCAAGGTCGACAATTCGGCGGTGCGGGCGGCCCAGTTGGCCAAGCTGGAGCGGCTGCGGGCCGAGCGCGACGAGACGCGCTGCCGCGACGCCCTCGTCGCCCTGGGCCACGCCGCCACCGTCGAGGGCGAGGCCCGCAGGGCGGCCGGGCTCGACGCCAACCTGCTGGCCCGGGCCATCGACGCGGCCCGGGAGGGGGCGACGGTCGGCGAGATCTCCGATGCCCTGGAGGAGCACTACGGCCGCCACACCGCCCGCATCCGGGTCATCTCCGGTGTGTACCGCAGCGAGATCGGCGAGTCCCCCAACGCGGCCCGGGCCCGCGCCACCGCCGACGCCTTCGCCGCCGCCGACGGCCGCCGGCCCCGGATCCTGGTGGCCAAGATGGGCCAGGACGGCCACGACCGGGGCCAGAAGGTGATCGCCACCGCCTTCGCCGACCTGGGCTTCGACGTCGACGTCGGCCCGCTGTTCCAGACCCCCGAGGAGGTGGCCCGCCAGGCCGTCGAGGCCGACGTCCACGTCATCGGGGCGTCGAGCCTGGCCGCCGGCCACCTCACGCTCGTGCCCGAGCTGCGGGCCGCCCTGGCTGCCCTCGGCCGTGACGACATGATGGTCGTCGTCGGTGGGGTGATCCCGCCTCAGGACTTCCCGGCCCTGCGCGACGCCGGGGCGGCGGCGATCTTCCCGCCCGGCACCGTCATCGCCGACGCCGCCATCGACCTGATCGACCAGCTCGCCACCACCCGCGGGCTCGACCTCCGCACCCCCGAGGACCAGGGAGCCGACGCGTGACCCCCACGACCACCACCGCCCGCACCGGCGGTCGCACCGTCGACGTCGCCGCCCTGGCCGAGCGGGTGCGGGCCGGTGAGCGGGCCGGCCTGGCCCGGGCCATCACGCTGGCCGAGTCGACCCGGTTCGACCACCAGATGGCGGCCGAGGAACTGCTGCTGGCCGTCGGCGAGGCGCCGGGGCCGACGGTGCGGCTGGGCATCAGCGGTGTGCCCGGCGCCGGCAAGTCCACGTTCATCGACGCCCTCGGCTCGATGCTGGTCGCCGAGGGCCACCGGGTCGCGGTGCTCGCCGTCGACCCCTCGTCGGGCCGCACCGGCGGGTCGATCCTCGGCGACAAGACCCGCATGGCCCGGCTGGCCGCCGAGCCCACCGCCTTCATCCGGCCCTCCCCCACCGGCGGCAGCCTGGGCGGTGTCACCCGCTCGACCCGGGAGGCGATCGTGCTGTGCGAGGCGGCCGGCTTCGACATCGTCATCGTCGAGACCGTCGGCGTGGGCCAGAGCGAGGTGGCGGTGGCCTCGATGGTCG
>CAYQGF010000660.1:0-1721 GCA_964416885.1 uncultured Iamiaceae bacterium | reverse complement strand
CGACGGTGAACAGCACCATCCGCCGGTAGCCGGCCCGGCGGGCGAAGGCCACGCACTCGGCGACCAGCCGGCCCCCGACCCCGTGGCCCCGGGCCGAGGGGTCGACCAGGAGGATCCGCAGCTTGGCCTCGTCGGCGGTGTCGCCCCGGACGCAGGCGATGCAGCCGGCCCGACGGCCGTCGAGGGTGGCCACCCACAGCCGCTCCCGCTCGGGGTCGGCGGCCTCGACGTGGTCGGCAACGATCCGGGCCACCAGTCCCTCGAAGGTGCGGTCGTAGCCCCACTCCCGGGCGTAGACCTCGCCGTGGGCGGCGACGACCCACCCCAGGTCGCCCGGCTCCGGCTCGCGCAGCTCGACCCGCCCCGGGTCATCCACCGCCGTCGACCCTGAACCGGCGGCAGACATCGAGCACGACCGTCGAGAAACGCCGCGGGTTCGCTCGGGGACGCCGGGCTAGGCGGAGCGGCTCAGCGACGCGATCTCGTCGGCGTCGACGCCGGTGGCCTCGACCAGCTCGTCGAGGGCTTCCTGGAGCCCGACGGCCAGGTCGTCCACCTCGGGGAGGACGTCGGGACAGGCCAGCAGGCCGAAGTCGAGGCTGTCCATGTAGCTCATCACCGTCATGTTGAGCCCGCCGCCCTCGGCGATGGGGCCCAGGGGGTAGTTGGCCACCATGTGGGCGCCGATCGAGTACAGCGGGAACGGCGGGCCGGGCACGTTGGAGATGGTGACGTTGAACAGCGGCGCGTGGCGGTCGGCGATGCGGGTGCGGCTGTAGAGGCGGGCGGCCCGACCGGCGACGGCAGGGGCCGCGAACTCGGCCCAGTCGCCGAGGGTGTCGGCGCCGATGGCCTTGATCTGCTCCTTGACCCCGCCCATGGCGTCGTGGATGGCCTCCAGCCGCTCGATCGGGTCGTCGATGTCGGTGGCCAGCGAGCACAGCATCGAGCTGACCCGGTTGCCCATGGCGTCCTTCTCCGAGTCGCCCCGCACCGACACCGGCACCATGGCCACCAGCGGCTTGTCGGGATGCTCGTCACGGGCGTCGAGGTAGCGGCGGAGGGCACCGGCGCACAGGGCCAGGACCACGTCGTTCACGGTGCAGCCGGTGGCGTTCTTCACCGCCTTCACCGTCGGCAGCGAGAGGGACGTGAAGGCGAACGACCGCCGTCCGGTGATCGCCGTGTTGAACGACGTGCGGGGCGCGCTGAACGGCGCCGTCGGCGGCGCCAGCCGCGGCGTCTCGCCGCTCGACTCCCGCGACCGGAACGACAGGGCCACGCCGGGCAACCGCACCGCCGCCTTGGCCAGGCGGAAGGGTTGGCGGGCCAACGAGGAAGCGGCGTAGCCGAGCTTCTCGATGTCGGTCGGCTCCCGGTCGGGCTGCCACTCCTCGGTCGGCGTGTGCTCGGCGATGTCCGGGGTGAGGTCGAGCAGGGCGACGGTGAGCTCGTTGCCCGACGCGCCGTCGATGGCGGCGTGGTGGACCTTCGACAGGCAGGCGACGTGACCGGACGCCAAGCCCTCGATCACCCAGACCTCCCACAGCGGGCGGCTGCGGTCGAGCGGTTGGGCCACGAGCCGGCCGACCGTGGTGGCGAGCTGCTCGTCGGTCCCCGGCGACGGGAGGGCGGTGGCCCGGATGTGGAAGTCGATGTCGAAGTCGGGGTCCTCGATCCACAGCGGGTGGTGGAGGCCGAACGGCACCAGGGAGAGCTTG
>CAYQGF010000659.1:0-1723 GCA_964416885.1 uncultured Iamiaceae bacterium | reverse complement strand
AGCCCGTCGGCCACGTCGCCGGTGTGGGCCCAGGCCTCGGCCAGGCGGGTGGTGGCCAGGGTGCGGGCCGAGAGGGTGCCGGCGACCCACTGCACCCGGGCATCGAGGTCGGCATCGGCCAGGACGGCGTCGAGGGCCCGGGCGGTGGCGTCCCAGCGGTCCCGGGCCGCCTCCGGCGTGGTGCGCTCGGCCGCGACGGCATCGGCGGCCACGTCCTCGACGTCGCCACCGGCGGTCGACCACCGCTCCCCGCCCACGGCCGCGTCGAGCTGGCCGGTCAGCGTGGCGACGGCCAGCTCGTCGGACTGGGCCAGGTGGAGCAGCACGTCGGCGATCGACCAGCCGGCACAGCCCGACGGCCGGGCCAGCCCGGCCGCGTCGAGCGGCCCGACCAGGCCGGCCAGCTCCCGGTGCTGGCCGGCGAGGGCGGTGAGCACGTCGTCCATCGCCCCGCATGGTGCCATCCACCTCCCCGCGACGCTCACGGGCCGAAAGATGTTCTTGTCCGGCTGCATCGCGCTGGCGCGACCATGACGGACGAGAAGCACCGGGCCCGGGTTCTTGTCCGGCTGCATCGCGCTGGCGCGATCGCGGCGGACAAGAAGCCGGCTCGACCGCTCGACCGCGACGCTGACGGTCAAGAACATTTTCTTGGCGGGATTGGCGGGACGTGTCGCGCCCGGGGGCACGACGAGCACGACCGGCTCCGACCTGGGACGATGCCGTCCGTGAGCACCGCACCAGACCAGGGGTTCGACCGCGACCGGCTCGGCCGCCTCGACACCGTCCTCCACCGCTACGTCGACGACGGGAAGCTGCCCGGCGTCCAGACCCTCGTCAGCCGGCGGGGCGAGCTGGTGCACCGCGACATCTACGGGTTGACCGACGTCGAGGCCGGGGCCAAGGTCGCCGACGACACGCTGTACCGCATCTACTCGATGACCAAGCCGATCACGTCGGTCGCCCTGATGATGCTGTACGAGGAGGGGGCGTTCCTGCTGGAGAACGCCGTGTCCCGCTGGATCCCCGAGCTGGCCGACCTCACCGTGTGGGTCGAGGGCACCGCCGACGCCCCGGTCACCCGGCCGCTGGAGACGCCGCTGACCGTCCACCACGTGCTGACCCACACGTCGGGCCTGACCTACGGCTTCCAGTTCGCCCACCCGGTCGACGAGCTGTACCGGCGGGCCGACCTGGGCAACTTCAGCGTCCCCGACTACAGCCTCGACGAGGGGCTGGCCCGGCTGGGACAGGTGCCGCTGCTGTTCGAGCCGGGCACGCAGTGGAACTACTCGATGTCCACCGACGTGTGCGGCGCCCTGGTCGAGCGGATCAGCGGCGTCCCGCTCGACCAGTTCCTGCGCACCCGGATCTTCGAGCCGCTGGGCATGGTCGACACCGCCTTCCAGGCCCCGGAGGACGACGTCGACCGCTGCTCGGTGCTCTACGTCCGCACCCCCGACCAGCTGATGGCGCCCCTCGCCCCGGCCGCGGCCATGACCGTGGCGCCGAAGTTCCTCTCCGGCGGGGGCGGGCTGGTGGGCACGGCCGACGACTACCTCCGCTTCTGTCACATGCTGCTCGGCGGCGGCCAGCTCGACGGCGTCCGGCTGCTGTCGCCCCGCACCCTGGAGGCCATGACGAGCAACCACCTCCCCGGCGGTCGGACCCTCAACGAGATGGGCCAGACCACCTTCGCCGAGGTGGCGATGGAGGGCACCGG
>CAYQGF010000658.1:0-1730 GCA_964416885.1 uncultured Iamiaceae bacterium | reverse complement strand
TACGAGCTGTGGTTCAAGCAGCTCCTCCACGAGCTGGCCCACCTCCAGGTTCGGCTCGAAGCCGGAGCTGGCTCCGACGCCCTGCACACCCTCCACCGGGTGCTGACGATCCTGAAGGTGGCGGTGGCCCAGGTCGACGTGATCGAGACCATGACGCCCCGAGAGTTCACCAGCTTCCGGGCCCGGCTCGACGCCGCCAGCGGGTTCCAGAGCGCCCAGTTCCGCGAGGTCGAGGCGGTGTTGGGCCGCCGCGACCCGGCGACCGCGACGGCCCACCCCGTGGGCAGCCCGGCCCGGACGCGCATCGAGGCGGCGATGGCCCGGCCGTCGCTGTTCGGCTCCTTCCTCGCCTACCTGGCCACCGCCGGGTTCGGCCCCGAGCGGGGGGACGTCGAGGAGCGGGTGCTGGCCGCCTACCTCGACGACGGCGTGGCCGCCCAGGTCGCCGAGCGGCTCGTCGACCTGGACGAGGGCCTCCAGGAGTGGCGCTACCGGCACGTGAAGATGGTGGAGCGCACCATCGGCGACAAGGCCGGCACCGGGGGCTCGGCCGGCGCCGCCTACCTCCGCAGCACCCTGTTCCGTCCGCTGTTCCCGGCCCTCTGGGCGGTCCGGGGCCGCCTGTGACGCGGTCGCCCGCGAGCGGGCGGGCGACCCCGCCGGTCCGCCACCTCCTGCGGGCCAAGGACCTGGCCGACGGTCGCTACGCCGAGCCCCTCACCGTCGCCGACCTGGCCCGGGTCGCCGGGCTGTCGCCGGCCCACTTCAGCCGGGAGTTCCGCCGGGCCTTCGGCGAGCCGCCCCACCAGTACCTCCTGACCCGCCGGCTCGAACGGGCCGCGGCCCTGCTGCGCGACACCGACTGGCCGGTCACCGACATCTGCCTCGCCGTCGGGCTCCGCAGCCTCGGGTCGTTCACCACCCGCTTCGGGCAGGTCTACGGCTGCCCGCCCACGGCCTACCGGGCCTCGTTCCCGCCCGCCGCCCGCCACGTCCGGCTCCCCCGCTGCGTCGCCCAGGCCTACGGCCGGCCGCCCAACCGGCCCGCTCCCGAGGACCGCACGTTCGGAGAAGCGGCAACGGGGTGACCGTCCGTACCGTCGGGGCATGGTCCGCATCGCCAACGCACAGTTCTGGGTCCACGACGCCGACGAGGCCCTCGCCTTCTACACGCAGCGCTTGGGCTGGGAGGTGCGCTCCGACGTCACGATGGAGGAGTGGAGCTTCCGGTGGCTCGTGGTCGGCCCGGCCGGTCAGGAGGACGTCGGCCTGGTGCTGATGCCGATCCCCGCCCCGCCGATGCTCGACGCCGAGTCGGCCGGGCAGTTGGCCGAGCTGGTGGCCAAGGGCGCCGGTGGCACGCTGTTCCTGGAGACCGACGACTGCCAGGCCGCCTACGACGACCTGGCGGCCCGGGGCGTGACGTTCAACGACCCGCCCACCCCGCAGGCCTACGGCATCGACACCTCGTTCCGCGACCCGTCCGGCAACAACGTCCGCCTCACCCAGGTCCTCGACTTCGACCCCAGTCGACGCTGACGCCCCTGCGCCGACGGAAAGGTGTCTGACACCGGTACGTCGGACGCCGCGGGTCGTGGGAACGGAGTTGCGGTCGCCCGTGCCGGTCGGTTGGATGCCTGACGGCATGGTGAACGACGACCCCGACCCGCGCTCCGTCGTCCGGCGAGGCATGACGCTGCTGTGGCGGTCGGTCCGCACCCACCCTCGGC
>CAYQGF010000657.1:0-1737 GCA_964416885.1 uncultured Iamiaceae bacterium | reverse complement strand
CACGGGCGGTCGTTCGTCGAGAACGACGTGATGATGGCCAGCCTCGACCACGCCATGTGGTTCCACCGGCCGTTCCGGGCCGACCACTGGCTGCTGTACGACCAGGACACACCGTCGGCCTCCGACGGGCGGGGCCTGGCCCGGGGCCTGTTCTTCGACCAGGCCGGGCGCCTCGTGGCCTCGGTGGTCCAGGAGGGCCTGATCCGGCCGCTCGACCCCGGCCGGTCGTGACCCGCCGGGCCGCGACGGCGGTCGCTCTGGTCGTCGCGCTGACGGCGGCGGTGGGCCTGGCCGGGTGCGGCGAGGACGAGCGCCCGGGCGCCGGTGCGGGTGACCCGGTCGAGGGCCGGACGCCCTCGACCGATGCGACATCCGGTCCGACCTCGACGTCGGCACCGGGGTCGTCGAGCACGGCCCCCGAGGACGACCCCGGCCCGCTGGCCGACGTGGCGGTGACGCTGACACCGGTGGCGACGGCCGAGGCCCCGGTCAAGGTCCTGGCCCGGCCCGGATCGGACCTCCTCTACGTGGCCGAACAGGCCGGGCGGATCCTCACCGTCGACCCCACCGCCGGCCCGGGCGACCACGCGGGCGACGAGGCCGGGCCGGACGTGGTGCTCGACCTCACCACCGTGACCCGGAGCGGCGGCGAGCAGGGCCTGCTCGGCCTGGCCTTCTCCCCCGACGGCGACACCCTGTACGTCCACCACAGCGGGCTCGAGGGCGAGACCCGGGTCGCCTCGTTCGCCATGACCGACGACGTCGCCGACCCCGCCAGCCGGGTCGACCTCCTGACCGTGGACCAGCCCTACCCCAACCACAACGGCGGCGAGATCCTGGTCGGGCCGGACGGGATGCTGTGGATCGGGCTGGGTGACGGCGGCGCCGGCGACGACCCCGACCAGCGGGCCCAGGGCCCCGACGACCTGCTGGGCAAGGTCCTCCGCATCGACCCCGCCGGCGCCGCCCCGGGCGAGCCCTACGCCATCCCCGAGGGCAACCTGTTCACCGACGGGGACGGCCGGCCCGAGATCGCGGTGATGGGCGTCCGCAACCCGTGGCGGATGCGGTTCGACGAGGCGACCGGCGACCTCTGGGTGGCCGACGTCGGCCAGAACCGGCGGGAGGAGGTCAACCGGGTGCCGGCCGGCTCGATCATCGGCGCCAACCTGGGCTGGAGCCGCTTCGAGGGCTCCGACGAGTACCTGCCGGCGCACCCGCTCGGGCCGGGGACGATCGTGGGCCCGGTGTTCGAGATGGACCACGCCGACGGCTGGTGCTCGGTCAGCGGCGGCCCCGTCTACCGGGGCGAGGCGGTCCCGGGGCTGGTCGGGGCCTACCTGTTCGGGGACTTCTGCAAGCCGGGCCTGTCGGCCATCCGGGTGGGCGACGACGGCCAGGTCGACACCGTGGTGCTCGACGACGCCGCCGGCGCGGTGGTGTCGATCGACACCGGTCCCGACGGCGAGGCCTACGTCGTCAGCCTCGACGGCACCATCTCCCGCATCGACCCGGCGTAGGGTCGTCTCTCGTCACTCGGTCGCTGGCGCTCCCTCCGTTCCTCGAACTGGGGGTGCTCGCTGCGCTCGTCAGGCCTGGGGGGTGGCGCCGACGAGGACGTCGGAGCCGGCGCGGGCCTTGCGGACCTCGATGCCGGTGCCGATGCGCTCCCGCAGGCCGGGGACGTGGCTGATGACCCCGACCATCCGACCGCCGGCCCGCAGCCGGTCGAGCTCG
>CAYQGF010000656.1:0-1740 GCA_964416885.1 uncultured Iamiaceae bacterium | reverse complement strand
GCTCGCCCGAGGCCGCGGCCCGGGCCGCGGCGGCGCGCTTCGTCGAGGCCGTCGACGCCGGCGACCCCAGCGACGGGGGCACGGTGCAGACCCCCGACGAGGTCACCTTCGCCTTCACCGGCGCCACGCAGGGCCTCGGCGAGCTGTCCCTCGACGCCACCGCGGGCCAGGTGGTCCTGGCCGAGGACGAGGCGTCGGCCACCGTGCCGCTGGAGGTCGAGTGGACCGTGGCGGGCGCCAGCTGGAACACCCAGGGCGAGCTGCGGCTGGTCCCGGGCGACCCCGACCCCGAGAGCCCCGACGCACCGATCGGCTGGCGGGCCGACTTCACCATGTCGGCGCTCGACGCCCGGCTCCGTCCCGGGGACACCCTCTCGGTCGTCCAGACCGACGTCGAGCGGGGCCCCATCCTCGACGGCGCCGGCGAGCCCCTCGTGGCCCAGACCCCCGTCGTCATCGTCGGCGTGGTCCCGAGCGCGGTGCCCGACGTGGCGGCGCTGTCCGCCGAGCTGGCCCGGCTCCTCGACCTCGACGCGGCCGAGCTCGCGGCCCGGATCAGCGGGGCGCCCGAGGACCAGTTCCTCGAGGTCATCACCCTGCGCCGGGCCGACTACGACGCCATCCGGGACCAGATCCGGCCCCTCCCCGGCACCCGGTTCCGGGAGGAGACCGAGCTGCTGGCCGGGAGCCGCACCTTCGCCCGGCCCATCCTGGGCAGCATCGGGCCGGCCGACGAGGACGACGTGGCCGACTCCGAGGGCCGGGTCCAGCTCGGCGAGCTGATCGGCCAGAGCGGCGTCCAGCGTCGCTACGACGAGCGCCTGTCGGGCGTGCCGGGCCTGGAGGTCCGGGTCACCCGGGCGGTGCCCGCCGGGGCCGACCCGTCGACCACCACCGCCCCCGACGCCCCGGCCGAGGTCAACACCCTCGAGACGGTGATGGGCACCCCCGGCCAGGGGGTGCAGCTCACCCTCGACCGGGCCGCCCAGGAGGCCGCCGAGGCCGCTCTGGCCGGCGACGAGCGCCTCACCGCCCTGGTCGCGGTCCGGGTCAGCACCAGCGAGGTCCTCGCCGCCGCGACCGGTCCCACCGGCAGCGCCCAGAACATCGCCTTCACCGGCGAGGTCGCGCCGGGGTCGACGTTCAAGGTGGTCACATCGCTGGCCCACCTCCGCCAGGGCCTCACCCCCGACGACATCGTGCCGTGCCCGGCCACGACCACCGGGGGCGGCCAGCCGTTCCGCAACGCCGGGGGCTTCGTGCTCGGCGACGTGCCGTTCCGGGTCGACTTCGCCCGGTCCTGCAACACCGCCTTCGTCGACCTCTCCGCCAACCTGGCCAACGAGGAGCTCAACCGCACCGCGGCGTCGTTCGGGCTCGGCGTCGAGTGGGACCCGGGGCTGCGCGCCTTCACCGGTTCGGTGCCCGTCAACGACAGCGCCGCCGACCGGGCGGCGGCCTCGATCGGCCAGGCCCGGGTGCAGGCCAGCCCCCTCGCCATGGCGATGGTGGCCGCGACCGTGGCGGCCGGTCGCTGGAAGGCCCCCCGGATCGTCGCCGACCCCGCGCCCGAGGGTCAGCCGGCCGACGTCCCGCTCGCCGAGGGCGAGGCGGCCGCCCTCCGGGACATGATGCGGGCCGTGGTGCTCGACGGCACGGCCACCGACGCCCTCTCCGGCGTCGAGGGCGAGGTGTTCGCCAAGACCGGCACCGCCGAGTTCGGCAGCGGCGAGGACCTCC
>CAYQGF010000655.1:0-1750 GCA_964416885.1 uncultured Iamiaceae bacterium | reverse complement strand
GGGTACCCGACCAGCCAGCGGCCGACCCAGTCGTTGACCTTCTTGTTGGGGAACAACAGCCGGTGGGCGGCCTCGTGGGAGAGCGAGGCGAAAGCGGCGAGGGTGCGGCCCATCCAGACGAAGGCGACCACGTAGCCGAGGGGGTGGGCGATCCACGCCGCGAGGGCGATCAGCCCGACCGACTGGGCGTACACGCTGAGGATGGCCACCACGTTGCGGGCCACCGGGATGCGGCGGAGCTCGCCCCGGATCTCCGGCACGGCCTTGCCGGTGACCCCGAGGCGCTCGGTGGGGAGCACGTCGGGCAGCAGGTCGTCGGTCGGGACCATGGTGCGCGGGGCGGCGGTGGGCGCGGTGGCGGTCACGAGACCGATGTTACAAGGGAACGTCGAGCGATGCCAGGACGTAATGGCAGGACGACGGCCCCGTATGCTGCACGGTCGATGCGCCGGCCCCACCCCCTCGACGAGCGCGACCGCCGCCCGGCCCGTTCTGGCGCGCCAGGAGGCAGGTCCTGCCCCTCTCGCGCGCCAGAACCGAGCGACGGTCCCTCACCCCTCGGGCCGGTGCGGGGTCGAGGATGAGCGATGGTCGGCCCTGGTCGCCGGAGGAGGAGCGGAGGCTGACGGCGCGGTCGGTCGTGGCCTCGACGCTGCTCGGCGTCCGCCCGCCCCGGTTGCCCAGCCGGCTCCTGGTGGGCGCCTGCGGGCTGTTCGGCATCAGCGACGGCACGGCGAGGGTCGCCATCAGCCGCATGGTCGCGGCCGGTGAGCTGGACGCGGACGACGGCGACTACGCCCTCACCGGCCCACTGCTCACCCGGTCGGCCCGGCAGGACGTCAGCGCCGAGGCGACCACCGAGCCCTGGACGCCGGGCGACGGCTGGACGATGGCCGTGGTGGTCGGCGAGGCCCGCTCGGCCGCCGACCGCACCGCCCTGCGGCGGGCCGCCCACGGGCTCCGCCTGGCCGAGCTGCGGGAAGGGGTCTGGGCCCGGCCCGCCAACCTGCGCCCCCTGCCCGACGGTGCCGCCGAGGTCGTCCTCGCGAGCCAGTGCCAGCGATGGACCGCCACCCCCGGGGGTGACGCGACCGACGAGGCCACGTTGGCCGCCCGGCTGTGGGACCTCGACGGCTGGACCGTCCGGGCCCACCGTCTGGCCGCGGCCCTCGACCGCACCCACCCGAGGCTCTCCCGGGCCGACGAGGCCGCCCTGCCCGAGGCGTTCGTCCTCTCCGCGGCGGTGCTGCGCCACCTCCAGTCCGACCCGCTGCTGCCCGACGCCCTGCTCCCCGACGGCTGGCCCGGCCCCACCCTGCGCGCCGCCCACCGACGGTGGCGGCGGTCCTTCGACGCCACGTGGACGGCCTGGGTCGCCCAGCTCGACCGCTGACCCGGCCGGGGGGGAACACCGAGCTATCGGACCGCGGCCGACCGACGAGCGGTCCGTAGGGTGCAGCGGTGCCTGCGACGCCCTCCGCCGTCGATGCTGCGGCCCGGCTCGACGGCCTGGCCCCGACCCGGCCCGACCCCCGCAGCCCCCTCCGTCGCCTGTGGGCCTACGCCGGGGGCCACCGCCGTCAGGTGGTCGCGGCCATCGTCGTCACCACGCTCAACAAGCTGGCCGACGTCATGCCCGAGCTGCTGATCGGCGCCGCCGTCGACGTCGTGGTCCGGGGCCAGGACTCCTTCGTCGGCCGCCTCCTCGGCATCGAGAGCCTCACCGGCCAGCTCACCGCCCTCGCCGTCG
>CAYQGF010000654.1:0-1772 GCA_964416885.1 uncultured Iamiaceae bacterium | reverse complement strand
TCGGCCTGATGCACGCCGTCGAGAAGTTCGACTGGCGCAAGGGCTTCAAGTTCTCGACCTACGCCACGTGGTGGATCCGTCAGGCCATCACCCGCGGCATCGCCAACACCGGGCGCACCATCCGCCTCCCGGTCCACGCCGGCGACACCCTGGCCCGGCTCCAGAAGGCCCGGGCCCGCCTCGAGCTCAAGCTGGGCCGCCCGGCCACCCTCGCCGAGCTGTCGGCCGAGGTCGAGATGCCCGAGGACAAGGTCACCGAGGCCCTGCGCTTCGCGGCCGAGCCGCTGTCGCTGTCGGAGCCCCTCCGGGAGGACGGCGACGCCGAGCTGGGCGACGTGGTCGAGGACCGCTCGGCCGAGTCCCCCTTCGAGGTGGCCGCCACCGCCCTGCTCCCCGAGGAGATCAACCGGCTGCTGGCGCCGCTCGACGACCGCGAGCGGGAGATCCTCAAGCTCCGCTTCGGCCTCGACCGGGGCGAGCCCCGCACCCTCGAAGAGGTGGGCGAGCACTTCAACCTCACCCGCGAGCGCATCCGCCAGATCGAGGCCCGGGCCATGTCGAAGCTGCGGCACCCGTCCTCCGACACCGGCGCCCGCGACCTCCTCGCCGTCTGACCCCGCCCCGGCGCTTCGTCGCGGCCGGTCCCACCGCCTACCGTGACGCGCCATGCGGGGTCCATCTCACGTTCGCCGTCCGTTCACCTTCGCCCTGCTGGCGCTGGCCCTGGTGCTCGCCGGGTGCAGCAGCAGCAGCGACGACGGGGGTGACGACGCCTCCGGGCCGACCGACGGCACCGAGGAGCCGGCCGCGACCGGGGCTGAGGCCGAGGAGCAGACCTTCTCGGTGTTGACCTACAACGTCGCCGGGCTGCCCCAGGAGATCTCGCAGGAGAACCCCGAGGTCAACATCCCGCTGATCAGCCCGCTGCTCGACGCCTACGACGTCGTCCTCACCCAGGAGGACTTCGACTGGTGGAAGCCCGGTGGGGTGGTCGAGGAGCTGGAGGCCGACTTCCGCAACTACCACGATCGCCTGCGGGCCGCGACCACCCACGAGTACGCGACCCCCCGGCACCCCGGTCCCGAGGCGGCCGGCCTCGACCCGGCCACCCGGCCGAGCCTGGAGATCGGCGACGGCATCGGGATCCTGTCCCGGTTCCCGCTCGACGGCTTCGAGGTGCGGGCCTGGGAGGGCTGCTTCGGCAGCCTCGACACCAGCGACGGCGGCGCGGCCGACTGCGCGGCCATGAAGGGCTTCCGGGTGGCGACGATGGACCTCGACGGCGTGCCCGTCGACGTCTACTCGTTGCACGCCGAGGCCGGTGGCACCGAGGAGGACCAGTCCCTCCAGGCCGACAACTTCGCCCAGCTCGCCGACTTCATCGCCTCCCACAGCGAGGGCCGGGCCGTCATCCTCGGCGGTGACACCAACCTCCACACCGACGGCGACCACGAGGACAGCAGCGGGCCCGCCGATGGTGAGATCTGGGCCGAGTTCCTCGCTGCGACCGGTCTGGCCGACGCCTGCGACGAGACCGAGTGCGAGGACCCGGGCCGCATCGACAAGATCGCGTTCCGCAGCAGCGACGTCGTCACCCTGGCCGTCACCGACTACCAGGTCCCGGCCGACACCTTCTCCGACGAGTCGGGCGAGGCCCTGAGCGACCACGACCCGGTCGCCGTCACCTTCTCCTGGGGCGCGCCCGGCTGATCGCCGCCAAGATGTGACGGTCACCCAACATCAGGGGGTGGTCGTGACTCGGGGAGGCGTGG
>CAYQGF010000653.1:0-1778 GCA_964416885.1 uncultured Iamiaceae bacterium | reverse complement strand
GGTGAGAGTCTCCCTTTTTTATGCGCTTTCAGAATTTATTTTGGACAGGTGTGAGGAGACATAAAGTTTTCTGTCGGACTTTCGGAAGAGGTAGAAACATCCTACTCGGAACGCTTGAAAAATGCAATTGAGGAGTTTACCAGCAAAAAGGGTCACGAGATTAGAAGCTGGACAAACGATAATACTTTTACAAAAATTGAAGTGATAAGTAGAAAATTCGGAGATGGAATCGCATTCCCCTTTACTATGTGCTTGTACTACATCTATAGACACTCTTCTGAAATTATACACGGGACAATATTTGGTTCCATGTTTGTGCGAGGGATGACGCAGTTAAGACATGAGTGGCCTAATTCCGATGAAGAGTTAAGACAGCTTAATGATCACCGACTGACGCTTCTTGCTCAATCGATAATACTCATGATATCATCAACCATATTTATCATTAGCGAGATATGCGAGATCGGAGATTTGAAAACAAGGAACAGGAATTTAGTAGCGGATTTTCGAAAAAAAATGGGTAAATTATAAAAAATACTCTTTCCCGAAATTGCTTCTTTCATTTAAGCAGCGTTTTAATCTAATAGATCCTTGCGTTTATCAGTCAAAATGTCGGAAGGAAAGTGAGATGGTTCGAAACTACCAAGTGAATGGATAACCAAGATCATTCAAAATTTAGAATTAGCACAGGCGAAAAGGTTTATGAAGTCAATGAGGACGGCTAGTCAGGGAATGAGCTTCACAAGGGCACTTTTAGATAGCCTTGGAGCTGACTGCCAACATAATCAACAACAGAAGCAGACACCAGAGAAGACTATGTTTTTTGCGCGATTACTTTTCTTGACCATTTCTGATTTCTTTGGTTAGCTATCAAAATATAAACTCCGTTGGGCAATTGTGAGATTGGTAAGTTCTGAGTTTCGCCAGAGCATTTTTACTTGAAATTTGAATTATATTTCTTTTTCTATCATTCAAATCGAAAATTTAGATCTTAATATCTTTAGAGTAGTTTGGAGTACCCCGAATCATGAATAAATAGCGTCAATTCTCATTCTTTCTAACCACCAAACACTCCAACCCCGGATCATTCAGCATCCTTTCCATCTCTGACTCAATAATATCCTGCACCTCCTGCTTAATCTGTAGATAGTTTCGCTGCACCATACCTGCATCCAGCTTACGGATAGGCTCTATGTCCCGGTACCCGTCCTGTTCCCGCTTCAGGGCCTGATGATCATTCACAATCTCACAGTGAAAGGCCTTCAACTCAATTTTACAACCCGGATCATCCGCCACCATCCCAACAAACTCCCCGGAGCTAAGGGTAGCGATTTTGGAAGGTGGGATAGCAGATTCCAACTGTTTAGATCGACTGATAGAAGTGTCGCTGCTGTTGATAGACAAGCTTTCCCGGTCCTGCATGATCTTCCCGAAGCGATCCGACAGCTGCTTTGCCGTATCTCCCGTCACTTGGCCGGAAATGATATTCCCGGTAATGTTTAGGATCACATCCGCTTGTTCGCGGCCATAGTCTTTCCGGAGCTGGCTGAAATCCTGGATGCCGAGGCAGGTGGCCACCTTGTTGCTGCGGGCGGTGGCGATCAGGCTATCTATGTTGTTGAGGTAAATGGTGGGGAACTCATCAAAGATCAGACTACATTTCTGCTTCTCCTTCTTATTGACCAGCTTGATCAGACGGCTCACATAAAGGGAGAGAACGGCTCCGTAGATTTGTACCTTTTGAGGGCTATTGCCCATACAGACGATTTTAGGTTCTT
>CAYQGF010000652.1:0-1787 GCA_964416885.1 uncultured Iamiaceae bacterium | reverse complement strand
CCGCTGGTGCAGATCAACCGGGCCGCCCACTTCAACGAGGTCTTCCTCCACGAGGTCCGGTTGCCGGGCGACGCCGTGCTCGGGGCGGTCGGCGACGGGTGGAACGTCGCCCGCACCACGCTGTCGGCCGAGCGGGTGATGATCGCCTCGATCAGCATGCTCGACCGGGTCGCGGCGCTGGCCCGCGTCGCCCGGGAGAACGGCCGGATCGACGACCCGCTGGTGCGGGACCGCATCGCCGCCACCCACGTCCACGCCGCGACGCTGACCTACACGCTCCGGCGGGTCTCCGACGCGGCGCGCCTCGGAGGGCGGATCGGGCCGGAGGCCAGCATCCTCAAGCTGGGGATGTCCCGGATGATGGAGCGGCTGGGCGACCTGGCCGTCGTCGTCGGCGGGGTGGAGCTGTTGCTGGAGGGGGAGGGGCCCGACGGGTACGGCCCGCTCCAGGACATCTTCCTGGCGCAGTGGGCGGCCCGGCTCGGCGGCGGCACCGAGCAGATCCAGCGCAACGTCATCGGCGAGCGGGCCCTGGGCCTCCCCCGAGAGCCGAGATGAGGCCCACCGATCGCAGCGCCGCGACGCACACAACGGGGTCAGACCCCTTTGTGTGCGCGGCGCCGGGGCCCCGGTCCGGGCCCCTCGCCGATCCCCCCGGAGAGAACTAGACAGGTGTCCATGACGGACGAGCTCTCCTGGGACCCGTTCGACGTCGAGATCGACGCCCAGCCCTACGAGGTCTGGCGCCGCCTGCGCGACGAGGCGCCGGTGTACCGCAACGACCGGTACGACTTCTGGGCGCTCAGCCGCTACGACGACGTCGAGGCCGCCCACCGCGACCCGGTGACCTTCTCGTCGGCCCACGGCACCGTCCTGGAGTTCATGGGGCCCAAGCCCCTCCACACCGGGATGCTGATCTTCATGGACCCGCCCGAGCACACCGCGCACCGCACGCTGGTCTCCCGGGCCTTCACGCCCCGGCGCATCAGCGGGCTGGAACCGCACGTCCGGGAGCTGTGCGGCCAGCTCCTCGACCGGTGGGAGCCGGGGGCGCCGTTCGACCTGGTCGAGGACTTCGGCGCCCAGCTCCCGTCGTTGGTGATCACCGAGCTGCTCGGTGTCGACCTGGCCGACCGGACGATGGTCAAGGCCTGGATCGACAAGGTGTTCCACATCGAGCCCGGCATCGGGATGGTCAACGACGTCTCCTTCGCCGCTGGCATCGATCTGCACCGGTACCTGGCCGAGCAGTTGGAGCGGCGTCGGGCCGAGCCCCGTGACGACCTGCTCACCGCCCTCGTCGAGGCCGAGGTCCCCGGCGTCGACGGTGCCCCCGAGCGGCTCACCATCGACGCCGCGGCCCGGTTCGCCAACCTGCTCATCAGCGCCGGCACCGAGACCGTCGCCCGGCTGATCGGGTGGGCCGGCGTGCTGCTCGACCGCCACCCCGACCAGCGCGCCGACCTGGCCGCCGACCCGACGCTGATCCCGAACGCCGTCGAGGAGCTGCTGCGCTACGAGGCGCCGTCGCCGGTGCAGGGCCGCTGGACCACCACCGAGGTCACCCTCCACGGCGTGACCATCCCGACCGACAGCAAGGTCCTGCTGCTCACCGGGTCGGCCGGGCGGGACGAGCGCCGCTATCCGGACGCCGACCGCTTCGACGTCCACCGGCACTTCGACCGGCAGGTGTCGTTCGGGTACGGCATCCACTTCTGCCTCGGCGCGGCGCTGGCCCGGCTGGAGGGCCGGGTCGCCCTGGAGGAGCTGCTGGCCCGGCACCCGGC
>CAYQGF010000651.1:0-1788 GCA_964416885.1 uncultured Iamiaceae bacterium | reverse complement strand
AGGGCGGCGTTGAGGGCCGACAGCACGCCCAGCATGGCCAGGGCCTTGGCGTCGATCCCGCCGTCGGAGACCTCGGCCGCGACCACGGCGATCAGCACCGGGAGGATGCCGACGAAGACGAACGGGGCGTCCCGGCCGTGCGCGACACCTGCGGCCGGGGTGGCGAGCAGGGGCCACGTGAACATGGCCAGGCCGAGGACGCTGGCCGCGACCAGGGCGGCCGCGGCCCGGGGCCCGACCGGGATCGCGGCGGTGCGGCCGTCGTTCGGCGCGGTCACGGCTGTTCCCCCCGAGCTTCGTACGGAACCCCGCAGCATGATGCGGAGTCCGTCCAAAGTTGGCGGGTGGCCGCGGTCACGGGCCGGCCTCCGGGGCGTGCTCGCCGAGGGCGGCGGCGACCTGGGTGACGGTGAGCCAGGGGAGGGGGAGCAGGACCCGCGCCACCTGGGGGGCGAAGGCGGGGGAGGAGGCCACGACCTCGGCGGTCGGCCCGTCGGCGATCACCTCGCCCTCGGCCATGACCACCACGCGGTCGCAGGCCTCGGCGGCCAGCTCGACGTCGTGGGTCGCCAGCACCACGGCCCGGCCCTCGACGGCCAGGGCCCGGAGCACATCGGTGAGCCGGGCCTTGGCGGCATGGTCGAGCCCGCGGGTCGGTTCGTCGAGCAGCACCACCGGGGGCGAGGCCACCAGCTGGACGGCCAGGGCGACGGCGAGGCGCTGGCCCTCCGACAGGTCCCGGGGGTGGGCGGCCCGGTCGATGCCCGGGACGATGCGGTCCAAGAGGTCGGCTGCGGTACCGGGCACCGCAGCGACCTCGGCATCGGCGGCGGTCAGCTCCTCGGCGACCGTGGGCAGGTAGAGCAGGTCCGACGGCGTCTGGGGCACCAGGGCGACGAGACGTCGCCGTGTGGCCGCGGTCAGGCCGGCCGGGTCGCTGGTGGTGAGCCCGGGAGCCGGGACCGGCGCTCGTCGCCACCGGCGCCGGGCCTCCGGGCGCGGGGCGGGAAGGTCGGCCGACGCGGCGGCGAGGGTGACGTGCCCGCCGGCCCGGGGGCCCGAGCCCTGGAGCGCCCACAGCAGCGACGACTTCCCGGCCCCGTTGCGGCCCATCAGGGCGACGACCTCACCGGGCCGCAGGTCGAGGTCGACGCCCCGCACGGCGAGCACCGGCCCGTGCTGCACGATCACGCCCCGGGCGGTGAGGAGGGGGTCCTCCCTCGGCGGCGGCGCGACCGGCGGGACGGCGTCGCCCAGGCGGAGGCGGAGGTCGGCGGCGTGGCGACGGGCGTCGCGCACCGACAACGGCAGCGGCTCCCAGCCCGCCACCCGGCCCAGGTCGAGCACCGGCGGCCCGGCGTCGGCCCGGGCCAGGACGTCCTCGGGGCTGCCGTGGACCACCGACCCGTCGCCCGGCACCCACGCCACCGAGTCGGCGAACTGGGCCACCCGCTCCATCCGGTGCTCCGCCACCACCACGGTGACCCCGAGGTCGTGGACCAGTCGGGACACCGCGGCCAGCACCTCCTCGGCCGCGGTCGGGTCGAGGGAGGAGGTCGGCTCGTCGAGCACCATCACCCGGGGGTGGGTGCAGAAGGCGGCCCCGATGGCCACCCGCTGCTGCTGGCCGCCCGACAGCGCCCGCAGCGGTCGCGACCGCACCTCGGCGATGCCCAGCAGGTCGAGCACCTCCTCCACCCGACGGCGCATGGTGGCGGCCGGCAGGGCCAGCTGCTCCATGCCGTAGGCCAGCTCGTCCTCCACGGTGTCGGCCACGAAGCCGGCGAG
>CAYQGF010000650.1:0-1800 GCA_964416885.1 uncultured Iamiaceae bacterium | reverse complement strand
CTCGGTCCCGACGGCGTCCGGGTCAACCTGGTGGCCGCCGGGCCGTTGCGCACCGTCGCCGCCCGCAGCATCCCCGGCTTCGACCGGCTGGCCGGCCCGTGGGTCGAGCGGGCGCCCCTCGGCTGGGACACGGCGGACCCCGAGCCGGTCGCCCGCACCGTCGTCGCCCTCCTGTCGGACTGGTTCCCCGCCACCACCGGCGAGATCGTCCACGTCGACGGGGGCGCCCACGCGATAGGAGGCTGAGTCGCCGAAGGCGACGCCGTCAGGGCGGCGGGTGGGGTGGCGGACGTGGCTGACCCTCAGCCCACCAACAAGAGGTCGACGAGCGCGCCGGGGGTCGACACCAGGGCGGCGGCGCCGGCGGACTCCAGCTCCCCCGGCTCGGCGGCACCCCAGGTGACCCCGACGGTGGGGAGGCCGTGGGCCGCGGCGCCCTCGACGTCGTGGAGCCGGTCGCCGACCATCACGACCCGCTCGGCCGGGTTCTCCTCGTGGAAGCCGAGCCCGGCCAGCGCCCCGCTCACCGAGTCGGCCTTGGTGTGACGGCCGAGGTCCGGGGCTGCCCCCACCACGACCGGGAAGCAGTCGGCCATGGCGCCGCTCCCGACGATGAGGTCGGCCAGGTGCTGGGGCTTGGACGTCGCCACCGCCAGCGGGACGCCGGCCGCCGCCAGCCGGGCCACCGCATCGGGCACGCCGGGGAACGGGACGGCCAGCGACGGCGCGGCCTGGTCGTAGGTCGCCCGGTAGGCGTGGATCACGTCCCAGGTGCGGTCGAGCGGCACGCCGACCAGCGGCGGGAAGCCCTCGGTCCACGGCGGCCCGACGCAGGACCGCAGCACCTCCGGCGGAGGCACCGGCAGCCCGACGGTCTCCAGCGCCAGGGCCAGGTGGAGGACGATGCCGGCCTCCGAGTCGCACAGCGTGCCGTCCAGGTCGAACAGCACCGCCGCCGGCGGCGTCGGCAATCGGCCCAGCAGGCGGTCCACGGACATCGAAGAGAACGATACGGGTGCCCGGGTGATCGCCCGTCTTCCGACCGTCATCTCCTCGGCTGCGCCTCGGAGCGTACGAACCGTGCTGGCTGGGTCGGCTCGCCTGGCGGCTCGCCTCCTAGGGTCACTCGTCATGACCCCGGAAGCCGTCGCCACCGCCACCGCCGCCGCCGTGGGGGACCTCCCCAGCCGGTTCATGCTCGACCCGACCACCTACATCGCCGCCGCCGAGGCCGGCTTCGAGGGGATGGACTTCTACGCCGCCGGCCGGGGCGGCGCCCTGGGCGACGTGTCGGCCGACGTCGTCACGTCCGCCTTCGTCTTCTTCGAGCCGCACCTGGTCCACCAGAGCTGGGAGCGGTCGGGCGCGGTGATGTCCCGGTCCGACGCCGCCGACCGCTGGGCCGGGGCGTGCGCCGACTGGGCCGACGCCCACCTGGCCGACGCCGACGAGGACGGCCTGGCCCGCCTGGCCGAGCTGCTGGGCCGGATGAACGACGCCGCCAGCCCGGCCGCGGCTCCCTGCTTCGCGGCCTGGCGCAGCCGGCCCGAGCCCGCGGCCGACCGGCCCCGGGCCCTCGCCCTCCACCGCCTCATGGTGCTCCGCGAGCTGCGGGGCGGCCTCCACGGCGTCGCCTGCATCGCCCACGGCCTCAGCCCGCACCTGGCGCTGACCATCCGGACGCCCGGCATGCTGCCGCTCTTCGGGTGGGACGCCCCGCACCCCGCGGCCGACGACCCGGCCAGCCACACCGCCTGGGCCGACGCCGAGGCCGCCACCGACCGGGCCCTCGCCCCGGCC
>CAYQGF010000649.1:0-1802 GCA_964416885.1 uncultured Iamiaceae bacterium | reverse complement strand
TAGGGGAGTCGGCCCGTGGCCTTCGCCCACTTCTCGACGTCGGGCCACGCCCAGATGCGCACGCGCCCGACGTTGGCGACCGCCGGAGGGAAGTCGGCGTGACGACGTACCAGGTTGTGCGCCGAGGTCACGTGGGTCATGCCCAAGCGGCGGGCGATCTCGTCGAGCCCGACGAGGTCGTCGATGTCGACCCGCCTGCCCATCTCGATGACGCTACGTGGTTTTGGTTGACGAATGCATTGGTCGGTGGTCTGCTGGGTAACCCACGAGCGACAGAAGGTGGCCCCGGCGCAGCTGCAACTGCCCGGGGCCGTGGACGGAACCCACAGGAGGTCCCGACGATGAGCGACCCTACGCGTCCACCCCGCTCGGGCGTGGACGATCCGACAGCGCGCCTGGACGGCGGAAGCGGGGTGCCGGAGCAGGCCACCGACGACCCGGTGTCCCGACTCCGAGCGGAGGTCACCGACCTGCGTCTGCGCCTCGAGGACGAGGTGCGCACGCACCGGGTCGTCGTGGTGGACGATGCAGGTATCGGCCGCATCCGGCTGGCCACGACCTCCGATGGCGAGAGCCGGGTCACCCTCCTCGACGCCGACGGTTTCGAGCGGGTCCGCATCGCCGGGCAGCTGGACCGAGGTGTCGTGACCGTGGCCTGTCGCCCGCAGCACGGCGAGCCCACCCGGGTCGAGGTCTTCGCCCTCGACCCCGACTCGCCCGACGCCGCCTACACGGGCGTCGAGCTGATCGACCGGGGTGACAGCGTCGCCGGCTTCGTCGTCTACGAGGGCCGGCCGCCTCGCCAGTGGAGCGCCCCGCAGTAGACGCCGTCCCACGCGGCATCGGCACGGCCGCCGACCGGCGGCCCGACACAGCAGGAGACCGACCATGGGCTCACGACGTCAGTTCGGGAACATCCGCAAGATGCCGTCCGGCCGGTACCAAGCGAGGTACCGGGATGCAGCCGGGCAGCTGATCGCTGCCCCCGGGACCTTCGCCACGAAGGCCGACGCCGGGCGGTTCCTCGATCAGATCCGCACCGACCAGGACCGAGGTGCCTGGATCGACCCGAGGGCCGGACAGGTGACGTTGAAGGAGTACGCCCGGGGCTGGCTCGCACTGCGTCCCGACCTCCGACCGCGCACGCAGGAGCTGTATGAGGGGTTCCTGCGCATCCACATCCTCCCGACGCTTGGCCCGATCGAGCTCGGCAGCCTGACGCCAGCGAAGATCCGGGCCTGGCACGCCACGCTCATCGCCGCCGGCAAGCCAGGACGGTCGACGATCGCCAAGGCGTACCGGTTGCTCAGCACGATCATGCGGACGGCTGTTGAGGACGAGCTGGTCCTCAAGAACCCGTGCATCCTCAAGAACGCCGGCGTCGAGCGACCGCCGGAGCGGCCGATCGCCACCGTCGCCCAGGTCTACGAGATCGCCGACCTGGTCAGCCCTCGGTTCCGCATGCTCGTCCTGCTCGCCACGTTCACCGGGCTGCGCCTCGGCGAGCTGCAAGCGCTCAAGCGAGGGCGGGTCGACATCGAGCGGGGGACGCTGCGGGTCGTCGAGCAGACGCAGTTGCTCAAGAACGGGACCCTCGTGACCGGACCGCCCAAGACCGACGCTGGCGTCCGCACCATCGCCATCCCGGCGGCGATCCTGCCTGACCTCGCCGCCCACCTCGAGGAGTTCTCAGCGCCCGGTCGGGATGGCCTAGTGATCCCCGGACCCGGCGGCGTGCCGTTCCGGCGAGGCACCCTCTACACGGAGTGGCAGAAGGTCATGCGGGTCGTCGGCATCGAGGG
>CAYQGF010000648.1:0-1806 GCA_964416885.1 uncultured Iamiaceae bacterium | reverse complement strand
ACGTGGTCGACGCAGCGGGTGAGGGCCTCCACGTCGGCGGTGTCGATGGCCGGGAACAGGGCGAAGCGGAGCTGGTTGCGGCCCAGCTTGCGGTAGCTCTCGGTGTCGTGGACGCCGTTGGCCCGCAGCACGGCCGCCACGACCTGGGCGTCGACGTCGTCGGCCAGGTCGATGGTGGCGACGACGTGGCTGCGGAGGTCGGGGTCCTCGACGAAGGGGGTGGCGTGCTCGGAGGCCTCGGCCCAGTCGTAGGCCACCTTGGCGTTGGCGTCGCAGCGGCCGGCGGCGAAGTGGAGCCCGCCGTTCTGGTTGACCCACTCGACCTGCTGGACCGCCAGGAACACCGTGGCGAGCGCCGGCGTGTTGTAGGTCTGGTCCTTGCGGGAGTTCTCCAGGGCGATGCCGAGGTCGAGGCTGGCCGGCACCCAGCGGTCGCTGGCGGCGATGCGCTCGATCCGCTCGATGGCGGCGGGGGAGCAGCAGGCGATCCACAGCCCGCCGTCGGAGGCCAGGCACTTCTGGGGGGCGAAGTAGTAGACGTCGGTGTCCTCGGGGGCGAAGCGCAGCCCGCCGGCGGCCGAGGTGGCGTCGACCAGCACCAGGCTGCCCTCGTCGGCCCCCTCCGGCCGGCTGGGGGTGACGGCGACGCCGGTGGAGGTCTCGTTGTGGGTGAGGGCGTAGGCGTCGGCCCCCGGAACCGCGGCCAGCGCCGGGGCGGTGCCGGGCTCGGCCTTGGCCGTCGACGGCTCGCCCAGGTGGGGCGCCGACCGGGTGACCTCGGCGAACTTGCCCGAGAACTCGCCGAACACCAGGTGGTGGCTCGTCTCCTGCACCACGCCGAACGACAGGGCGTCCCAGAAGGCGGTGGTGCCGCCGTTGCCGACCAGCACCTCGTAGCCGTCGGGGAGGGCGAACATCTCGGCCAGCCCGTTGCGGAGGCGGGCGACCATGAACCGCACGCCGGGCTGGCGGTGGGAGGTCCCCAGGTAGTCCCCCGCCTCGGCGGCGAGCGCGGCCACCGCCTCGGGCCGGACCTTGGACGGACCGCAGCAGAAGCGGCCGTCGGCGGGCAGCAGATCGGCGGGAATGGTGATGTCGGGCGGGTTCGAGGCCATCGACGTGCCACGATCGCGTCCGCCCCACCTCCGGGCAAACTCCGAAACCCCTCCGAGAAGGTCCCGATGTCCACCTCCCGCCGAGTCTCCCGCCGCGTCGCCGCCATCACCCCGTCGGCCACCCTCGCCGTCGACGCCCAGGCCAAGGCGCTCAAGGCCGCGGGCGAGAACGTCATCGGCTTCGGTGCCGGCGAGCCCGACTTCCCGACGCCCGACCACATCGTCGAGGCCGCCGTCGAGGCCTGCCGGGACCCGAAGAACCATCGCTACACGCCGGCCCCCGGCCTCCCCGAGCTGCGGGAGGCGATCGCCGAGAAGACCCGGCGCGACTCCGGCTACGCCGTCACCGCCGACCAGGTCATCGTCACCAACGGCGGCAAGCACGCCGTCTACAACGCCTTCGCCACCCTGCTCGACCCCGGCGACGAGGTGCTCCTCCCGGCCCCGTACTGGACCACCTACCCCGAGCCCATCCGGCTGGCGGGCGGCGTGCCGGTCGAGGTCTTCGCCCCCGAGGCGGCCGGCTTCCGGGTCACCGTCGACCAGCTGGAGGCGGCCCGCACCGAGAACACCAAGGCCCTGGTGTTCGTGTCGCCGTCGAACCCCACCGGCGCCGTCTACCCCCGTGACGAGGTGGAGGCCATCGGGCGGTGGGCCGTGGAGCACGGCATCTGGGTCGTCACCGACGAGA
>CAYQGF010000647.1:0-1809 GCA_964416885.1 uncultured Iamiaceae bacterium | reverse complement strand
TCCCGGCCATCGACACCGCCGACGTGGAGGCCCTCACCCGCTGCGTCGACCACGTCGTCACCGAGCTCCGCTCCGCCTGACCGACATACCGTTGCCGTACGCGAGGTGCCTGGCACTTCGCGTCCGTTCCGGCCCCCGGGGAACCGGGGCGGCACGAGTAGCGTCGATCCCATCATGACGCGCCTCCTCGCTCCCCTCCTCGCCCTCGGCCTCCTGCTCACCGCCTGCGGCGACGACGGTGACGACGTGGGCACCGGCGAGGGGAGCACGACCACCGACGACAGCGCCTCCGCCACCGAGCCGGCCACCGAGCCGGGAGGGGCCGAGACGAGCGGTGGCCCGAACGGCGGCGGCGAGTACGTGGCCACCGCCATCACCGAGGGCGGTGAGGACCGGCCGCTCGTCGCGGGCAGCGAGCTGCGCATCACCTTCACCCCGGTCGAGGCCCCGGCCGACGCCCTCCCGCAGATGACCTTCGTCGCCGGGTGCAACACCCAGGGCGCGTCCTACGACGTCGACGGCGACACCCTGCACCTGGCACCCGGCTTCAGCACCAGCATGGGCTGCGAGCAGGAGCTGATGGACCAGGACGCCTGGCTGGCCGGCGTGCTCGACGGCGACGTCGGCTGGAGCCTCGACGGCGACACCCTGACGCTGAGCGCCGGCGACGTGGAGATCACCCTGGCCCCGCGGGAGGCCGTGGCCCCCGACGCCGACCTGGCCGGCCCGACCTGGACGCTCGACACGATCTTCGAGGGCAACTCCGCCAGCAGCACCCCCGCCGGCGTCGTGGCCACCATCACCTTCGCCGACGACGGCAGCTACACGCTCGCCGCCGGCTGCAACACCGGCGGCGGCGCCTGGACCGTCGACGGCAGCCAGCTCGACCTCGGGGCGCCCCGTCTCACCCGCATGGCCTGCGAGGGCGATGCGGGCACGGTCGAAGCCGCGGTCCTCCTCGTCGTCGACGGCTCCGTCACGTGGGAGGTCCGCGAGGGCGACCTCATCCTCACCACCGCCGACGGTTCGGCCGGCCTCGGCTTCGTCGCGACCTGATCGACCGAGGCGTGTCGAATGGTGTCTGACACCTTTCGACACACCTGTCGGCAGACCCTCGAGACCCTCGCCGGCTGACCAGGAGCGTACGATCCTGCGCCGATGGGTGCCCCGCTCGACGTGCCGACCCGGGCCTGGCCCCTGACCGGCCGGGACGGGGAGCTGGAGGCCGTGTGCCGGGGCGTGGTCGAGGGTCGCCCGGCCCAGTTCGTGACCGGCGACGTGGGCACCGGCAAGACCCGCCTGGCCCGGGAGGCCCTCCGGCGGCTGGCCGACGACGGGTGGCCGACGGCCACCGCGACCGCCACCGCGTCGGCGGAGGCCACCCCGCTGGGGGCGCTGGCCCACCTGGCCCCGGCCGACGCCGGCGGATCGCCCACCCGCCTGTTCGAGGACACCCGCCGGCTGGTCGCCGACCGCGCCGGCGGCCAGCCCCTCGTCCTCCACGTCGACGACGCCCACCACCTCGACCCGACCTCGGCGCTCCTGCTGCTGAGCCTGGCCGAGTCCGGGGTCGCCCGGCTGGTGCTCACGGTGCGAGCCGGCCGCCCGGTGCCCGACGCCGTCGCGGCCCTCCGAGCGGCCGACCGGGCCACGACGACCACCCTCGGCCCGCTCCCGTCCGACGTCGTCGCCACCCTGCTCCAGGAGGTGCTGGGTGGCCTGGTCGACGACGTCGCCGCGGCCGAGCTGGCGTCGCTCAGCGCCCCGAGCACCAGCTCCCGCAGGTACAGGGGGTTCCCGCCGCTGAGC
>CAYQGF010000646.1:0-1819 GCA_964416885.1 uncultured Iamiaceae bacterium | reverse complement strand
TCACCGCCGCCCTCTACCTCGGCGTGGTCGGCTACGCCATGGCCGGGCTGTTCGTCGTGCAGGGCGCACCCGACCTGGCGCTCACCCAGGTGGCGATCGAGACCCTGACGACCGTCCTGTTCGTGCTCGTCCTCCGGCGCTTGCCCGACCGGTTCGAGAGCCGGACACCGCCCCTGCGCCGGGCGGTCCGGCTCTCGGTGGCGGGGGCCGTCGGCGCCACCGTGTTCTTCCTGGCCCTGTCGACCGGCGCCCAGGACCCGCCGACGCCCACCTCCGACGCCATGGTCGAGCGGGCCTACCCCGACGGCGAGGGCCGCAACGTGGTCAACGTGGTGCTGGTCGACTTCCGCGGCTTCGACACCCTGGGTGAGATCACGGTGCTGACCGCCGGCGCCATCGGCACCGTGGCCCTGGCCCGGGCCGGACGACGACCCCGCCGACCGGACGACGAGCCCGCCCCGGGCACCGTCGACGACGGGACGCCGCCGGCGGTGCGCCTGGCCCGGCTGGTCACCCTCGACGTGTCGGTGCGGGTGGTGTTCACCGCGGTGATGGTCGGCTCGGTCTACCTGTTGTTCGCCGGGCACAACCAGCCCGGTGGCGGCTTCGCGGGCGGCATCGTGGCCGGCGCCGCCGTGGCCCTGCGCTACGTGGCGGGCGGCATCGACGAGGTGCGACGCCTGTCCCGGGCCCAGCCGTGGACGGTGCTCGGCTCGGGCGTCCTGCTCGCCGCGACCACCGCCCTGGTCCCCCTCCTGTTCGGCGGCGCCGTGCTGGAGTCGGCCTCGTGGGCCCTGCACCCGCCGGTGCTGGGCACGGTCAAGCTGACCTCGGTCCTGGTGTTCGACCTCGGTGTCTACCTGGCCGTGGTCGGGCTGGCCCTCATGGTCTTCGAGTCCTTCGGCGACGACCCCCCGCCCTCCACCGCCCCCCGGACCGAGGAGGCCAGATACTGATGAGTATCATCATGGCCACCACTGCGGCCCTGCTCTTCACCCTCGGCACCTACCTGCTGCTCCAGCGGAAGCTCTCCCGGGTCATCATCGGGATCGGCTTGCTCGGCCACGGCGCCAACGTCCTGTTCGTCAACGCCGGGCGCCGGGGCCGGGCGCCGCTGATCGGCTCGGCCGACCCGGCCGACTTCGCCGACCCGATGCCCCAGGCGCTGGTGCTCACGGCCATCGTCATCAGCTTCGGCGTCACCGCCCTGCTCCTGGCCCTCGCCTACCGGAGCTGGGTCCTCACCGACGACGACGAGGTCTCCGACGACGTCGAGGACCGGGCCGTGGCCCGCGAGGGCTTCGCCGACCGGGAGCTGGCCGACGAGGCCGCCCTGGCCGCCGACCTCGAAGCCGCGACCGAGGACGACGAGCCCGACGAGCGGGAGGACGGACGATGAGGGCGCTGCTCCCCCTCCCGATCGTCCTGCCCCTGGCCGCAGCCGCCATCTCGATCCTGGTCGGCCGGTCCCGCACCTGGCAGCGCGTCGTCAGCATCACGACGCTCACCGCCGTGGTCGGGCTGGCCGTCGCCATCCTGGTCCAGGTCGACCGCGACGGCATCGTCTCCACCCAGGCCGGCGACTGGCCCGCACCGCTGGGCATCACCCTCGTCGCCGACCGCTTCTCGGCCGTGATGCTGGTGATCGCCTCGGTCGTGCTGCTCGCCGTCGTCGTCTACGCCGTGGGCCAGCCCGGGGCCGAGCGCAACCACGTGGGCTTCCAGTCCGTGTACCTGGTGCTGGCCGCCGGGGTGGCCGCGGCGTTCCTCACCGGCGACCTGTTCAACCTGTTCGTCGCCATCGAGATGATGCTGACCG
>CAYQGF010000645.1:0-1824 GCA_964416885.1 uncultured Iamiaceae bacterium | reverse complement strand
TCGCCCTCGTAGACCTTGGTGAGGCCCCGGGTGACGATGGCGTGGTCGTGGTCGGCGGCCGGGTCGAGGCCGGCGTCGGCTGCGGTCATGGTCACCGGGGGGTCCTCGCTTCCGGGTCGCCTCGCCGGGCGGCTCGTCCCGGTGCAGGGTCGAGGAGCTCGGCGTGGCAGAAGGTGAACAGGCGGTGGAGGGCGACCTGGAGGACGTCGGCCTCCTCGGCGGTGAGCCGGGCGCGGAGGGCGGCGTCGCAGCGGTCCATGACGGCCCGGATGGCCTCCAGCCGCTCGCGGCCGGCCGGGGTGAGCCCGAGACGGATGACCCGTCGGTCGTCGGCGTCGCGGGTGCGGGTCACGATGCCGTCGGCCTCGAGCCGGTCGAGGTGGCGGACGAGCGCGGGGGCGCCCATCTCGGAGAACCGGGCGACCTCGGTCTGGCTGGCCCCGGGCGGAGGGGCGTGGGCAATGTGGAACAGGACGATCCACTCGGTGACCGAGCTGTCGAGCGGCGCCAGCTCCCGGTCGCCCCAGGCCCGCACGAACTTGTGGGTGCGCCCGATCGAGCGGCCCAGCGGCATGGCGGTCGGGTCCTCGTCGATCACCCCACCGACGGTACGCCCCAATCGTTCACCTGTAAACGATTTTGTCCCGAACGAGAGCCAGCCGTCACTTCCGACCGCCGCATACCCCCGAACTTTGAGTGATCTGTTCCGCTGAGCGGTCTTTTCCGCTCAAAGTTCGGATGGGTCGACGGTGAACCAGCCGCCGAGGGGGGCGGTGGGGGCGGCGGCGGGGTCGCAGCCGGTGGCGTCGAGGACCCGGCGCACCGCCGGGCCGGCGGCCGAGGCCCCGAACCCGGCACCCTCGACCACCACGGCCACGGCCAGGCGGGCCTCCTGCCCGGGGCTCGGCGCCGGCGCCACCGCCGCGAACAGCGACGTGTCGTCCTTCCCGGCCACCTGGGCCGTGCCGGTCTTGCCGGCCACCGGGCAGGCCGTCTGGTCGAAGCCGCCGAAGACGGCCCGGGCCGTCCCGTACGAGGCGGTCGTGGCGTCGGCCAGGCCCCCGAGCAGGGCCGCGCCCCACCCCGGCTCGACGGCGACGGGCGGGGCCGGCTCGGGCTCGGTCACGACCCGCCCGTCGGGCGAGGCGTGGTCGGTCACCCGGAGGACGACCCGGGGCACGAACCGCTCGCCGGACCGGGCCAGGCCGCCGTAGGCCGAGGCCAACTGGAGCGGGGTCACCAGCAGGTCGCCCTGGCCGACGGCCAGGTTGCCACTGGTCCCGGTCCGCCAGGTCCCTGCCTCGCGACCGAGCTCGGTGTCCCCGTTGAGGGCCCGGCTGAACTCCACGAGCCAGGCCGGGGTCGGGACCCGACCGGCGGCCTCGTGGCCGAGGTCGACGCCGGTCTCCCGCCCGAACCCCCAGGCCGCCAGCCCGTCCTGGAGGGCCTCCTCGCCGATGGCGTCCCGGTGCTGCCAGGCCTGGTCGCCCAGCCGGTACCAGTAGGTGTCGGAGGAGACGGCCAGGGCGGCCCGCAGGTCGACGGCCCCGTGGGCCGTGGCACCACGGTTCTGGGCCGCGCACCTGCTCGGGAGCGTGCTCACGTCGCAGTCGGGGTCATAGAGGTGCACGCCGGTGTCCTGGTAGGTCTCCCCGGGGGCGACGAGGCCGGCGGCCAGGGCGGCATGGGCGGTGAACGGCTTGATCGTCGCCGCCGGCGCGTACTGGCCGGTCGTCGCCCGGTCGAACATCGGGGCGTCGCCGGCCTCCGGGGTGAGGGCCTGGTACTCGCGGGCCGAGATGCCCCCGGCGAACAGGGCCGGGT
>CAYQGF010000644.1:0-1828 GCA_964416885.1 uncultured Iamiaceae bacterium | reverse complement strand
CCGGGACCTACAAGCCCACCAACCTCTCCAACGGCTTCACCGGCGACATCTGGCCCAGCCCGGCGCCGGCGCCGCCCTACGCCACCAGCTTCGCCGCCTTCAACGGCACCAACCCCAACGGCACCTGGAACATGTACCTGGCCGACGACGCCTCGGGCGACCTCGGCAGCCTGTCCGGCGGCTGGACCCTCAGCGTCGAGACCGGGGTCGCCACCTTCCCGGGCCAGCTCCAGCTCCGCGACGTCGAGTTCCGCGGCACCGAGGGCGGCGGTGTCGCCACCGTCACCATCGACCGGGTCAGCGGCGCCGACGGCGCCGTCGGCGTCACCTTCGCCACCGGGACCGGCACCGCCACCGCGGGTGTCGACTACACCCCGGTCAGCCAGACCGTCTCCTTCGCCGACGGCCAGACCAGCCGCACCGTCGACGTCCCCATCGCCGACGACCCCTCGGTCGAGGGCATCGACGAGCTGATCCCGATCGCCCTCAGCGCGCCCACGGGCGGCGCCACCCTGGGCTCGCCCACCAGCGGCCAGATCCGGCTCCAGGACAACGACGCCCGGGCCAACGCCTTCCCGATCACCGTCCCGGCGACCGGCAGCGTCGGGGCCGCCACCCCCTACCCGTCGAACATCGTGGTCGCCGGGGCCGGCGGCGTCGTCACCGACGTCGACGTCACGCTCACCGGCGTCTCGCACGCCCACATCCGCGACCTCGACGTCCTGCTGGTCGCCCCCAACGGGGCCACGACGCTGCTGATGCAGGACGTCGGGCCGAACGTGCCGGTGTCCAACCTGGACCTGGCCTTCAGCGACGAGGCGGCGACGGGCATCAGCCAGGCCAGCCTCTCCTCCGGTAGCTACAAGCCCTCGCAGTTCGACGACGAGCTTCCCGACTCGTTCCCGGCCCCGGCTCCGGCCGGTCCGTGGGGCACCACGCTCGCCGCCCTCGACGGCACCTCGCCCAACGGCACCTGGAGCCTGTACGTCGTCGACGACGCCGGTGGCGACATCGGCGACATCGGTGGGGGGTGGGCCCTGACCCTCGAGATGGCCACGGCCAGCGCCGGTGGTCCCTACACGGCGTCCGAGGGTTCCACCGTCACGCTCTCCGGCTCGACGACGCCGAACCTCGCCGGTGCGACCTACGAGTGGGACGTCGATGGCGACGGCCAGTACGACGACGCCACCGGC
This sequence comes from uncultured Iamiaceae bacterium, assembly GCA_964416885.1. Taxonomy (GTDB): domain Bacteria; phylum Actinomycetota; class Acidimicrobiia; order Acidimicrobiales; family Iamiaceae; genus Iamia. The sequence continues at coordinate 635 of CAYQGF010000644.1, read as the reverse complement.
CCGAACCCGACCGTCTCGGCCGCGACCCTCGCGTCGATCGGCCTCGGTGACGGCCCCGACTCCTCCAACGTTCGGGTTCGGGTCACCTCCGGCTCGGCCGTCATCGTCTCGACCGCCACCACCCTCACCGTCACCAACGTCGCCCCCACCGCCACGTTCTCGAACAACGGGCCGGCGACGCTGGGCACCACCGCCGACGTCAGCTTCAGCGGCCAGGCCGACCCGTCCCTGGCCGACACCACCGCCGGCTTCCGGTACTCCTACGACTTCGACGACGACGGCGACTGGGAGGTCGGCGACGGCACCTACGCAGGGGGTAGCACCTCGTCCTCGGCCACCGTCCCGACATCGGTCCTGGACGCCGTCGGCACCTTCGAGGTCAGCGGCCGGATCATCGACAAGGACGGCGGCTTCACCGACTACTCGACGACGATCACCGTCGACTCTCCGCCCAACGTCCCCCCGGTGGCCGACGCCGGCCCGGACCAGGAGGTCAACGGCGGCGAGACCGTCACCCTCGACGGGACCGGCTCCAGCGACGGCGACGGCGACGCCCTGACGTACTCGTGGGCCCAGACCTCGGGCCCGGCGGTCACGCTCACAGGGGCGACCACCGACCAGCCGACCTTCACCGC
>CAYQGF010000643.1:0-1838 GCA_964416885.1 uncultured Iamiaceae bacterium | reverse complement strand
CGGGTCTGGCGCTCGTCGTCGGGCCGCTCGACCAGCAGGGTGTCGCCGTCCTGGCGGACGGTCACGGTGCCGGGCACGGTGCGGGACAGCGTGCCCTTGGGGCCCTTCACGGTGATGTCGGCACCGGCGATGGTGACGTCGACACCGGAGGGGACGGGGATGGGAGCCTTACCGACTCGGGACATGGGGCCTCCTCACCACACGAAGCAGAGGACCTCGCCGCCCACGTTGCGCTTGCGCGCCTCGCGGTCGGTGAGCAGCCCCTGGCTGGTCGAGACGACGGCGACACCCAGGCCACCGAGGACGCGGGGGATCTCCTTGGACTTGCGGTACACCCGCAGGCCCGGCTTCGACACCCGCTGGATGCCGGAGATCGTGCGGGCCCGCTCGGGCGAGTACCGCATGGTGATGTGCAGGGTCGAGCCCGGGCGGTCGGAGTTCTCCTCCACCCGGAAGGCGTCGATGTAGCCCTCGGCCTTCAGGACGGCCGCCAGGGCCTCCTTCTGCTTCGAGCTGGGCATGCGGACCTCGTCGTGCATCGCCACGTTGGCGTTGCGGATGCGGGTCAGCATGTCGGCGATGGGGTCGGTCATGGTCATGTCGTCAGTCCTCCCTCACCAGCTCGCCTTGTTGACACCGGGGATCTCCCCGGCGTGCACCATCTCGCGGAGGCAGACCCGGCACAGCTTGAACTTGCGGTACACCGAGTGCGGCCGCCCGCAGCGCTGGCACCGGGTGTAGCCCCGGACCTTGAACTTCGGCGTCTTGTTCGCCTTGTTGATGAGCGCCTTCTTGGCCATTACTGCTGTCCCTCACGCTTGAACGGGAAACCGAAGGCCGCGAGCAGGGCCCGCCCCTCGTCGTCGGTCCGGGCCGAGGTCACGATGGTGATGTCCATGCCTCGGGTGGTGTCGACCTTGTCGTAGTCGATCTCCGGGAAGATGAGCTGCTCGGTGACACCGAACGTGTAGTTGCCGTTGCCGTCGAAGCTCTTGGGGTTGAGGCCCCGGAAGTCACGGATGCGGGGGATCGCCAGGCTGACGAGCCGGTCGAAGAACTCCCACATGCGGTCGTTCCGCAGGGTGACCTTGGCGCCGATGGCGTTGCCCTCGCGGAGCTTGAAGGTGGCGATCGACTTCTTGGCCCGGGTGACGGCCGGCTTCTGGCCGGTGATCACCTGGAGGTCGGCGACCGCACCGTCGAGCAGCGAGGGCTGGCCGACGGCGTCACCGACGCCCATGTTCACCACGATCTTCTGGAGCCGGGGCACCTCCATGACGTTGCCGAGGGAGAGGGTCTCCCTCAGCTGGTCACGCAGGGTCTCGTCGTACTTGGTCTTGAGCCGGGGGCGCTCGGTGGTGGTGGTGCTCATCAGATCTCCGCCCCCGTCCGACGGCACACCCGGATCTTGGTGCCGTCCTCGAGGACCTTGTAGCCGACCTTGGTGGGCTTGCCGTCGCTCGGGCTGAGCAGGGCGACGTTGGGCACCGGGATCGGCATGTCCTTGTCGATGATGCCGCCCTGGCTGGTCGCCGAGCGGGCCTTCTGGTGCTTCTTGGCCACGTTGACGCCGTCGACGATGACCTTGTTGTCCTTGGGGAGGACGCGCATGACCACGCCCTCCTTGCCCCGGTCCTTGCCGGTGAGGACGCGCACGCGGTCGCCCTTCTTGAGCTTGATGGTTCCGGACATCAGAGGACCTCGGGGGCGAGGGAGACGATGCGCATGAACTTCTTGTCGCGCAGCTCGCGGCCGACCGGGCCGAAGATGCGGGTGCCCCGGGGCTGCTGCTGGTCGTTGATCAGCACGGCCGCGTTCTCGTCGAAGCGGATGTAGGA
>CAYQGF010000642.1:0-1842 GCA_964416885.1 uncultured Iamiaceae bacterium | reverse complement strand
ATCTTGATTTCTCAATTGTGTTCACGGGAGGGACCGCACTCTCAAAAGCTCATAAGTTGATCGAGCGGTTTTCTGAGGATATCGATTTCAGAGTTGTAGCCCCGCGTCTTGAAGGGGAAAGTTTATCAAAGGTAAGGAAGAAACTATCTGACTTTAAAAAATACGTAGTTGGGCTACTTGAAAAAGAGTTCCAAATTATCAACGTCGACGCCAGGGACTACAACCGGCACTTCACAATTTATCTGGCTTATCCGACTGTATGCGAACCTTCGGAAGTATTGCGCCCTCAAATTAAACTTGAACTCACGCTTTCGGGGTTATTATTACCTGGCATTGAATTGCCTGTCTCTTCCTTTGTCAATGAAGTTGCTGGTCAATCGCCGGAAATAGCGGGAATCCCTTGCATTGACCCTCTCGAAAATGCAGCCGATAAGCTTAGCGCCATTACCTGGCGGATCCCTTCGAGAGTTAGAGGCGGAGACGACAAAGAGCCTGATATCGTGAGGCATCTACATGACCTTGCAAAACTCAGTAAACCTGCATTGAATTATGAGGGCTTTAAACAGCTCGCCGTTCAAACGATAGAGCAGGATGTCGACCGAAGTGAAGTGCTAGCGGGCTTAAGCATCCATGAAAAACTACAAATGATGATGAGGATTTTAGAAACCGACCCGATATACCCTGACGAATATGTCTCTTTCGTCAACGGAATGGTATATGATCAGGAAACACCGGCCCCTTCCTATACCGAAGCGATATCTCAACTTCGTTTGCTGATTGAGAAGCTAATCTGAATATTTCAGGATATCTTTCAACGCAGGGAAGCATTGAAGCCATAAAGGGGGTAGTTTTATACAAAGAATTGATTAACAAATACTTGTAACGCCATTAAGATTAAGCATCGTAATGATACGCAATCTACGCTAACGAATGACATAGATACAAATCGTAATCGTCTTAACTGGCTTTCATAAAAGAAACAAGTATTTAGTTGTCAACTATTTAACTTATTGACAATCTAAAATACTGCCATAGGCCCTCGGTTTAACAATATGAAAAAACGGGTAGCAAAAGATGAAGTAGAGTTGGTTGCCAAAGTAATTGAAGAGGCTAAAAGGTTAGCAACCATAGCGTCGTTCAATAATTCATTTGAGCACCTTTTGCCGCAGATTTCATCCGCTGAAATACAAAACGGGATAGTACAAAATGAATCGTTAACTCGTTTACTCTCCAATCATCGGACGCCAACCGAATTCTTCACTTCAGAGATACCCAATGGTGTATTGGAAAGCTTGATACAGATTCTAATTTTGGATTATTATTACAGGAGAGACCTTCCAGAGGTTAGCACGATTTCATTGCTCTCTCGTTATTACGAGAGTCACGAGGAATTAGATCAAACTTATCTGCGTAATCTAGATCACTCATTGTTCGTAGCCTACCTCGAGCATTTTGGGTACAAGTCATGGAATGAACTTTCGCTGACTCTTGAAGGTGACTGGGCTTCGATTTTCCTATTAAATGATAGCTTACCTTTTTGCCATATTTCGCTGGAGGCAATGTTTCATTATATTAAGGTGTCCCGGGAGAAAAATCCGAGAGATATCGGCGTTCGAACTTTAAGGAATCATATTCTATTAAAGCTACAAACGGACGATAATCTTTTAAATGAGTCGTATAAACGTTTGCCCGATATAATCGACGACCCTGCTCTTAGAGAAGTTTTACCTATATTCCTAATAGCGCTAGTTAAAAACGATTCCAAGTTATTTCTTCAATACGTAAAAGCACACCTGTCCAAAACGTTTTTTTGATCGATAAAATCAGCCAACTAGCTGTTCT
>CAYQGF010000641.1:0-1842 GCA_964416885.1 uncultured Iamiaceae bacterium | reverse complement strand
ATGGGCGGCCACCAGGGCGGCGAGGTGGCCTCGGCCATCGCGGTCGAGACCCTCGAGGCCACCATCACCGACCCCACGACCGCCTCGGTGGTCGAGGCGGTCAAGGAGGCCAACCGGCGCATCTTCTCCCGGGCCGCCGACGTGGCCGAGCTGCGGGGCATGGGCACGACCCTCGTGGCGATCGCCCTGGTGAACCAGGGGACCGACGACGAGGAGGTCGCGTGGGTCAACGTCGGCGACTCGCGCGTCTACCTGTTGCGCGACGACGACCTGCACCAGCTCAGCCGGGACCACAGCCTGGTCGAGGACCTCCGCCGGGGCGGCCAGCTCAGCGCCGAAGAGGCTGCGGTCCACCCCCAGCGCAACATCCTCACCCGGGCGCTGGGCATCGACAGCGAGGTCGAGGTCGACCACGGCGCCGTCGTGCCGTTGCAGGGCGACCGCTTCCTGCTGTGCAGCGACGGCCTGTTCAACGAGGTCGACCGGGTCACCCTGATCGCCACCCTCGGCTCGATCGACGACCCCGGCGCGGCCGCCGACGAGCTGGTCCGACTGGCCAACGCCGGCGGGGGTCGCGACAACATCACGTGCGTCGTGGTCGACGTGGTCGACGACGGCGGGCGCTCGGCCCGCGCCGCAGCCACGGCCGCCGCCGCGTCGGTGAGGGCGGACGGGGCCGACGACGGCCACGACGCGGCCGCGCTGCTGGCGCCGACGGTCGAGATGCCGGCGGTCGAGGTCGAAGGGCCCGACGAGCCCGCGGCCGGGCCCCTCCCCCCGGAGGCGGCACCGACGACCCACCCCGGGCTCGGCCCCCCACCCCCGCCGCCGCCCGCCGAGGCCCCGGCGGCGGCCGACCCCGCCCCCGCGGCGCCGCCCGCGCCCGTCCCGCCCGGGTCGACCAGCGGGGCCGCTCCCGTCGCCGGCTACCCCACCGACGACGACAACGACGGCTCGACATCGGACCGCGACCTCCCCTTCGGGCGGGAGACCAACGACGTCTTCGAGGACATCGACAAGGCCAAGGGCCGCCACTGGGCCGTCACCCTGCTGGTGGTGGTCGCCGTGCTGGCCCTCCTGGGCGGGGTCTTCTTCGTCGGCGGGAGCTGGTACGCCAACCAGAAGTTCTTCCTCGGCACCGAGGGCGAGCAGGTCGTCGTCTACCAGGGCCGGCCCGGCGGCTTCCTCGTGTTCGACCCCAGCGTCGCCGAGGACTTCGACGGCTCGCTCACCGTCAAGGACCTCAACCGGGACGGTGCCCGGGCGGTCGCCGACGAGCGCACGTTCAGCTCGCTCCCCAACGCCCGGTCGTTCGTGAACAACAACACCGAACGAGCCGGCCCCGACGAGGACGACGGGACGACCACGACCACCACCGAGGCGGACGGGCCGACGACCACGACCGAGCCGGGCTCGACGACGACCGAAGGACCGACCACGAGCAAGCCGACCACGACGACCGCCGCGAACTGATGGGCCACGGGAAGCCCGGCGCGTGATCGAGCGGCTGCGGCGCAACGCCGAGCTCACCCTGCTCCTCATGGGAGTGGCGGTCTTCGCCGGGGCCTACGCCCTGGCCAGCCTGGGCCGCACCGCCTCGCTGCCCGCCAGCGTCGGCCCCTTCCTGGCCCTGGTCATCGCCCTGTTCCTCCTGGCCCACCTGGCCGTGCGGAAGCTGGCCCCCGGCGCCGACGGCACCCTGCTCCCGTTGGCCGGCGTCCTCAACGGCATCGGCTACACCTTCATCGCCCGCCTCGACCAGAACCTGGCCTCCCGCCAGGCGCTGTGGACCGCGGTGGGCATCGTGGCCTTCATCCTCACCCTGGTCGTGGTGAAGCGGCC
>CAYQGF010000640.1:0-1843 GCA_964416885.1 uncultured Iamiaceae bacterium | reverse complement strand
ACCACGCCCTGGTCGGTCACCGACATCCTGGCCACGTCGTCGAACGTGGGGACGATCATGCTGGCCCGCCAGCTCGGTTCGGAGCGGATGGACGCCTACCTGCGCCGCTTCGGCTTCGGTCAGCCGACCGGCCTCGGGTTCCCCGACGAGTCGGCCGGCATCATGCTCGACCCCGAGCTGTGGGACCAGCAGAGCACCGCCATCGGCTCGATCCCGATCGGCCAGGGCATGTCGGTGACCGCGCTCCAGATGATCGAGGCCTTCAACGTGCTGGCCAACGACGGCAGCTACGTGCCCGCCCGGCTGGTCCGCCAGGTCACCCGGCCCGACGGCAGCGACGAGGGGCTGCCCGACACCGAGGCCCGTCGGGTGGTGTCGCCGGAGACGGCCCGGGCGGTGCGGGCGATGATGGCCCAGGTGGTCGAGCGGGGCACCGGCCAGCTCGCCGCCGTCCCCGGCTACTCGGTGGCGGGCAAGACCGGCACGGCCCGCAAGCCGCAGTCGACCGGTACCTACGAGGACGAGAACGGCGACATGCACTACATCGCCACCTTCGCCGGGCTGCTCCCGGCCGAGAACCCCGACCTGTCGATCATCGTGGTCGTCGACGAGCCCGACCCGAACCTGTCGATCTACGCCGCCGACGTGGCGGCCCCGGCCTTCGCCGACCTGGCCCGCATCGCCCTGCGCCGGCTCGGCATCCCGCCGTCCGCCGGCGGGGGCGCGGTCGAGGTGCCGGAGATGAGCGAGTCGGCCCAGGAGATCGACGACGCGCCGGTCCAGGGCTCACCGCCCGCCGTCGCCGTGCCCGCCTCCGGCGACGGCGCCGCGGCCGGTACCGGGAGCGCGAGCCCCGAAAGCGACGGATGAGTAGCGGCCAGGGCGGGCCGGAGCAGGACCGGGCGGGGCGGGAGGGGGCGCCCGTCCGCCTGAGCGAGGTCCGCGCCGCCGCGGCCGGCGTCGGGCCGGCCGAGCTGGTCGGCGACGGGGCGGTCACAGTCGTCGGCACCGCCCACGACTCCCGGGCCGTGCAGCCCGGCGACCTCTACGTCTGCGTGCCCGGCGCCCGCACCGACGGCCACGACCACGCCCCGGCCGCGGTCGCCGCCGGGGCCGTCGCCCTGCTGTGCGAACGCCCCCTCGACCTCGGCGTCCCCGAGGTCCGGGTGCCGTCGGCCCGGCTCGCCATGGGCCCGGTCGCGGCCCGGGTGGCCGGCGACCCGTCGCACCACCTCACCGTCCTGGGCGTCACCGGAACCAACGGCAAGACCACCGTCGTCCACCTGCTGGCCTCGATCCTCGCCGCGGCCGGGTGGCCGGCCACCACAATCGGCACCCTGTCGGGGGCGCGCACCACCCCCGAGGCGCCCGAGCTCCAGGCCTCGCTGGCCGCCGCGGTGCGCGCCGGGGCCCGGGCCGTCGCCCTCGAGGTGTCCTCCCACGCCCTCGACCTCCACCGCATCGACGGCACCTTCATCACCGTGGCCGGCTTCACCAACCTCAGCCCCGACCACCTCGACCACCACGAGACGATGGAGGCCTACTTCGCGGCCAAGGCCCGGCTGTTCACGCCGGAGCTGGCCGGGCGCGCCGTCGTGTGCGTCGACGACCCCCGGGGCCGGCTCCTGCGGGACTCGGCCCAGGTCCCGACCCTCGGCGTCGGGCTCGACGACGTCGACGACCTCGTGCTGGGACCGACCGGGAGCCGCTTCCGGTGGCGGGACCACGCCGTCGTCGTCCCGCTCGTCGGCCGCTTCAACGTCCGCAACGCCCTGGTGGCCGCCGAGATGGCCGTCGCCGCCGGCGTCCCCGTCGAAGCCGTGGTCGCCGGGCTGGCCGCGGC
>CAYQGF010000639.1:0-1852 GCA_964416885.1 uncultured Iamiaceae bacterium | reverse complement strand
CCGGCCCAGTGGACGTGACCGACCGGGGTCGAGTCGATCGGCGGCCAGCCGGCGGTCGTCCCCGGCTCGGGCAGGACCATGTACCCGCCGCCGACGTCGGGGTCGCGGTGCCAGGCCTTCTCGTGCCAGCCCACCGGCTCGAGCACGGCGTCGCCGTAGCGGTCGGCCAGCGGGCCGAGCACGACCTCCCGCCGGGGCGTCGGGTCGAGCCGGTCGAGTCGGCGGGCCTCGGCCCCGCCGATCAGGACGCAGAGGTGACCGGGGCCGTCGGGCGGGCTGGAGTCGAACCACGTCGAGCGGGGGTGCTGGAGGACCATGGCCTCGGCCAGCTTCCGGTCGCGCCAGAAGGGGCGGTCGTAGACGGCGATGGCCTTGTAGACCGAGCCCATGTAGGTGGTGCGCGGGAGGGCTCGACGGTCGGCGGGGAGGGCCGGGGTGAAGGCGATCCGGTCGAGGAGCGGGGGCGGGACGGTGACGACGACCTTCCGGGCCCGGATCGTCCCGGTCGCGGTGGTGACGGTGGCGCCGTCGTCGTCCTGGGTGATCGCCGTGACCCGGGCGTCGGGGCGCGCCCGGTCGCCCAGCTCGTCGGCCAGCCCGTCGACGATGGTGCCCACCCCGCCGGCGAGGAGCGAGTCCTGGGCGCCGCCGGTGGTCGAGAGCATCGTCAGCAGGCCGTGCTGGGTGCGGACCATGTGGGCCATGGCCGCTACCGAGGTGCGATCGTGGTCGGCGGTCCAGGAGACCTCGGCGGTCGCGGCCAGCAGGTCGCGGGCGGTCCGGCCCGGCACCCGACGCAGCCAGGTGTCGAGGGTCGTGCGGTCGAGGCGGGGCCGGTCGCCGGCCCGGGCCACCAGGCCGAGGGCAGCGACGGCGCCGATGGCGGTGAGGAAGGCGGGGGAGGTGGGCCGGACCCGTCGGGTCCCATCGATGACCAGCGGCAGCTTCTTGGAGTGCATCCGGTAGGGCCCGGCGCCGAACTCGTCGGCCAGTGCGGCCAGGCGATGGTGGTCGTGGCCCAGCCACTGACCTCCGAGGTCGACCCGGGAGCCGAGCGCGGTGGTCTCGGTCAGCGCCCGACCGCCGAGGCGGGGGCCGGCTTCGAGCACCACCACGTCGAGCCCGGACCGGTGCAGCGCCCGTCCCGCGACCAGCCCGGACAGCCCGGCCCCGACGACCACCACGTCCACCGTCTCGTCCATCGCTGCTCCGTTCCCGTCGCCCGCTCGGGGTCAACCAAGTCAGTCGTACGACTTGATACGGTAGCAGCGATGCCGTACGTCGACAGCGCGACCCGGTCGGGTCAGATCGTCACCGCGGCCCGGGCCGCCATGACCCGGGTCGGGGTGGGTGCCACCTCTCTGCGGGTCGTGGCCGCCGAGGCCGGCGTCCCCCTCGGCACCCTCCAGCACGTCTTCCCCACGAAGGACCTGTTGTTCCGGGCCGTGTTCGAGGACGTGGTGGCCGAGATGGAGGGCCTCGGCTCGCGGGGGGTCGACGTCGGCTCGGGCCTCGCCGTGGCCCTCCGCACCGGGCTCCACGCCTTCTGGGCCGAGCTGGTCAGCCCCGACCCCGGGTCGCAGGTGATGCAGCTCGAGCTGATCGCCCACGCCGTGCGCGAGCCAGCCGGCCCAGGGCTCGCGGGCTGGCTCTACGACCGCTACCTGGAGGTGGCGACCGACCTCGGTCGGCGGGCCCTGGCCGCCCGCGGGGAGACCAGCGCGGTGCCGGTGGAACAGCTGGGCCGGCTGCTCGTCGCCGGCCTGGACGGGCTGCTGGTGCAGCACCTGTGCCAGCCCGACGACGACCGGGCCCGGGCCGACCTCGACGTCCTGGCGTCGATGCTGGCCCA
>CAYQGF010000638.1:0-1854 GCA_964416885.1 uncultured Iamiaceae bacterium | reverse complement strand
CCGCTCGACCGGGAGCGGTGGGCCGAGGCCGTCCGCCGGGCCGAGCGCTGGCACCCCGACCTCTCCAGCCTGGACTTCTGACCCCGGCCGGCCCGGCCCGGCCCCACTCCGCTTCGGGTGCAGCGCCACCCGCGCACTAGAAAGGCGACCGTGCTGCCTGACGCCACCGACGCCAGCGCCGAGCTCGACGCCGACGCCACCCGGCGGGCCTTCCTCAAGAAGGTCGCCATCGGGGGCGCCGTCGCCGCCATCGGCACCCAGGTCCTCCCCTTCGACCGCCTGGTACCGGGCGCGTCCGGCCAGGAGGGAGAGGGTGACGCCACCGCCGACCTCGGCCCCGACGAGCCGCGGATGGCCTTCCTCGCCAGTCTGGCCCTCGCCGGCGCCGCGGCCTACCGGGCCGCGACCGGCAACGAACCGGCCGGCGACGAGGAGGAGGCCGAGGCCGCTCCGTCGACCACGACCACGCTGCCGCCGATCGACGTCCCGGTCCTGGCCGAGCCGGTGGTCGAGGTCCTGCGGACCTTCGGTGCACACCACGCCCAGCAGGCGGTCGCCCTGAACGCCGCCATCACGACGGCCGTCGCCGCCCCGAACGCCACGCTGCTCGACGAGCTGCGCACCGCTCTCGGCGGTTCCGCCGACGAGGCCGCGGTCCTCGCCACCCTGCGCGACCTGGAGGAGCGGCTCGCCGCCACCCACCTCGCCGCCATCGCCGAGCTGGAGGACGCCACCGACGCCAGCCTGGTCGCCACCACGCTCCCGGTCCTCGGCCAGCACGCGGTGGTGCTGGGGATGATCGGCGAGCCGCCGACCCCGCTGGAGGATCTGGCCCCCGAGGAGCAGACCACCGAGGGCGCACTCACCGAGCAGACCCACCCCGCCGAGGCCGCCAGCGCCGAGGGCGGCGACACGACCACCACCACCGACGCCAACGTCGGTGGCGAGGGCGCCGACAGCGAGAGCGAGAGCGGCAACTGACATGACCCACAGCCCCGACCTGCTCCCCTCCAGCCGCCGCCAGTTCCTCCGCCTGGGCGCCACCGGTGTGGCCGCCGCGGCCGTGCTCGCCGCGTGCAGCGACGACGAGAAGGCCCCGCCGAGCGAGACGGGCGTCACCGAGCCCGCGCCGAGCGAGACGACCCTCGGCCCGCCGCAGACGACCACGCCCGAGGCCGGCACCATCGCCGACGCCACGGTCACCCGCACGGCCCGCACCATGGAGCTGGCCTTCGCCCTCGTGTACTCGGCGCTCCTCAGCGAGGGGGGCACCGGCGACATCGAGATCCCCGGGCCGATCGACTACGACGCCGACACCCGCGCCGCCCTCGAGCTGCTGCGCGACCGGCACCAGGCCCACGCCGACGCCCTGGTCGACATCGTCCGCGACGCCGGCGCCGACGCGGTGTCGGAGCCGAACAACGGCCTCCTCGAGGGGATCGTGCAGCCGCAGCTCGCCGACCTGACCACCGAGCGGTCGGTCCTCCTCCTGGCCCACTCCCTGGAGGACCTCGGCGCCGGCACCTACGGGTGGGGCGTCGGCCAGGTCACCTCGGCGTCGTTGCGCGAGAGCCTGATGGCCATCGGCTCGGTCACCGCCCGGCACGCCGCCGTCGTCGCCGTCCTGCTCGACCCGAGCGGCAGCGACGCGGTGCGGAGGCCGGTGCTCGACACCTCCGGCCCGGCCCGGGTGCCCGACTACATGCTCGTCGGGCCCGATGTCGCCGACGGCGACGCCGCCCTCGCCGCGCCGGCCCCCGCCGGGGACGCCGCCTCCGACGAGGAGGAAGAGGACGACGACGGTCCCACGACCGAGGACTCCGAGCCGGCGACCACCGAGGCCGAGGGCTGACC
>CAYQGF010000637.1:0-1857 GCA_964416885.1 uncultured Iamiaceae bacterium | reverse complement strand
AGCGGCGTGATGTTCTTCAGCATGTAGACGTTGCTGTGCCACTCGAAGAACCCGAAGCGGCCCCGCTCGGCGACCCAGTCGAGGATCGGCTGCTTCGAGCGGTCACGGTGCTCGGCGCCGGTCATCCCGGTGACGGTGAACGTCTCGTCGGGGAACCACTGGCCGGCGAGGTACTCGCAGGTGAGGGTGATCAGCCGGTGGTTCTCGGACCAGTACCAGAGGTTGTCGACCCGGTCGGCCGGCTTGGGGTCGTCGTAGCGGTAGCGGTTGGCCACGAACCGCTCCTGGATGGCGTCGAGCACCTCGTCGGGGAGCGACGTCATCTCGGTGTCGCCCTGGCCCAGGCCCCACAGCCAGTGGAAGTACATGAGGTTGAAGTCGCGGGTGTCCTCCCAGTCGTCGATCATCTGGAAGGTGTCGGCCAGGGAGTCGACCGACACGCCGTCGCGGTCCCACGTGTAGTCGGGCTCCCGATGGGCCCGGACCAGGTGGACCGCGATGCCGGTCGGGTTGTCGAGGTGGCTCTCGGCGGTGGCGAAGGCCAGGTACTCGTCGACCCGCTCCTGCCACGTGCCCTCGTCGACCAGGCCGGGCGACCCCGGGGCGACCACGGCCTCGTCCACGCGGGTGCTCCCGCCCTCGGCAGCCGGTCCGTCGTCCCGGTTGTCGTCGTCGGCCGCCCCCCCACCACCGTCGTCGCTGCTGGAACAGGCGGCAAGGGCGACGAGACCAGCGGTCCCGGCCGCGCCGAGTAGGAAGCGACGACGATCGAGCGGCGACACGGATCCCCCTGGGTCGGCCGGTGGCGAGCGAGCGGACCGTACCAGGACCGCCGACCCGCCCGAGCCCGCCGGGCGGCGGACGAACGCGACCCTACGGGCGAGGGTCGGGCTGCTCGGCCCACCACTGGTCGAGCCGGGCCCGGGCCTCGTCCTCGCCGAGGGGGCCCTCTTCCAGACGGAGGTCGAGGAGGAACTTGAGCGCCCGGCCGACCACCGGGCCGGGCGGGAGCCCGAGGTGGGCCATCACGGCCTGGCCGTCGAGGTCGGGGCGGATCGCCTTCAGCTCCTCCTCGGCCTCCAGCTCGGCGATGCGCTCCTCCAACTGGTCCATGCGGGCGGCGAGGGTGCGGGCCTTGCGCTGGTTGCGGGTCGTGCAGTCGCAGCGGGTCAGCTCGATCAGCTCGCCCAACTGGTCGTCGGCGTCGCGGACGAAGCGGCGCACGGCCGCGTCGGTCCACCCCAGTCGGTAGGTGTGGAACCGGAGGTGCAGGTAGACGAGCCGGCTGACCTTCTCGATGTCGTCCTTGGAGTACCGCAGGGCCTGCATCCGCTCCCGGGTCATGCGGGCGCCGACGACCTCGTGGTGGTGGAAGCTGACGCCGTTGCCCTTGTCGAAGCTGCGGGTCTTGGGCTTGCCCACGTCGTGGAACAGGGCGGCCAGGCGGGTGACGCGGTTCGGGTTCCCGTCCCGGTCCCGGGGCGCCACGTTGGCCACGACCGCGATCGTGTGGGCCAGGACGTCCTTGTGCCGGTGGATCGGGTCCATCTCCAGCCGCATCGCCGGCAGCTCGGGGAGGAACTGCTCGGCCAGGCCGGTGTCGTTGAGGAACCACAGCCCGGCGCTGGGGTCGTCGGCCACGATCAGCTTGTCGAGCTCGTCGCGGATGCGCTCGGCCGAGACGATCTCCAGGCGGGGCGCCATGGCCCGGACCGCGGCGACCAGGTCGTCGGTCGGGGTCAGGCCGTAGCCGGCGAGGAAGCGGGCGGCGCGCATCATCCGCAGCGGGTCGTCGGAGAAGGACTCCTCGGGGCGCAGCGGGGTGCGCAGGACCTTGGCGTGCAGGTCGGCGAGGCC
>CAYQGF010000636.1:0-1857 GCA_964416885.1 uncultured Iamiaceae bacterium | reverse complement strand
GGTCGCGAACCCGTACCACTACGCCGACAACGACCCCCTCAACAAGGCCGACCCCCTCGGCCTACGACCCAGCGACGATGAGCTGTGGGGTGACGCGAAGCCGTCGACGATGACGTTCTGGTTCCCGGTCGACAACAACCACAAGTGGTTCGGCGAGATCCACGTCGCGGGGTTCATCCCACAGGACCAGACGTCGATGACGCCAGGGCATGGGCCTGGTCCCAGGTGGTTCGAGGGCGACGATCGTGGGTTCACGGCGGCGGGCAACTTCATCGACCCGAACAAGAACCGGTTCTTCGCCCGCCTCAACTTCTCGACGGGAATGGGGTTCATCCAGGTCAACCCGACGTGTCGGGCGGAGGGAGCCTGGTTGCCGGGGAGTCAATGCACCTCGGGGAGAAAGATCGTTTACGGCGAGTATGACGGGAACAACCCGCTCGATCCCAAGTACGACAAGAACTTCGCGGTCATGCAGCGGTCCGGCGACACGTACCGGTTCAAGTGGTCGGTGGTCCATGCCGACCAAGGTGTCGGTCAGGATCTGCTCAGGGCGCGTGCGGACGGCAAGCTCGACTTCAAGTTCGTCGATGGCGGAAGCTTCGTGGAGACGACGTGGTCCGGCGACTGCTTCCCTTCGGTTGAGGTCATGCGGGTGTCCGGTGGAACCACCCAGGTGATCGGCCAAGTGAGGGACGCTGGCGCCGAGGCGATGATCGGTGGCGTCACGAACCTCTACAACTTCTTCGGGGCTTGCTGATGGAAACGCGCGCCCAGAGTCGGCCGGCGATGGCAGTGGTTCGATGGTCGTGGGTCGTCGTTCTGACCTTCTTCACCCTGATCGGCCTGGCGTTGGCGCTCGCGAGCGGCTTCCTAACCCTGCCCTTCGCGTTGACAACGGGCGGGCTCGCGCTCTGGCTAGCGCGCGGCGGGCCTGGCGAGAAGCCTGGCGCTGTCAGCCTCTGGCTGGTCGGAATCGGCATGGCAGGGATCGTGCTCACGTTGATCCTGCTGTTGCTCGCGTGACTCGGTTCCGGCTGGCAGGCGTCGTCGCGGTTCTGCTCGTCACCACTTCTTGTTACGACTCGACGCCGGAAACGCTCGGGAATGCGGTGATGGACTACATCACCGCGGAGCAGGTCGGGAAGGAGAGCGAAGCGTCTGGCCGACTGTGCGCCTGGGCGGCGTTGGACCTGTCGGGCCCGTACCGCAAGACCTTCAACGACTCGCTGCCCGACGCAGTCCAGGTCGCGGACCCGTTCCACGTCATCAAGCTGGCCAACACCCGCGTCAACGACGTGCGCCGACGCGTCCAGCAAGAGACCCTCGGCCACCGGGGCCACAAGGGCGACCCGCTCTACCGGTCCCGGCGGCTTCTCACCAAGGGCCACGAACGCCTCGACGACAAGGGGGAGGCGAAGCTGCTCAGCTTCCTCGAAGCCGGCGACCCGAAGGGTGAGGTGCGGATGGCCTGGCATGCCAAGGAGACCCTCCGGGGCTTCTACGACCAGCCCGCCGACGACGCGTCCGGCTACTTGGCCGAGCTCATCGAGAGCCTCATTGACCGCGACATGCCCCGCGAGCTCCAACAGCTCGGCCGCACCCTGCAGCGCTGGGCCGAGCAGGTCCTCGCCTGGCACCGAGCCCAGGTCTCCAACGGCCCCACCGAGGCCATGAACAGCCTGATCAAGCGGGTCAAGCGCGTCGGGTTCGGGTTCCGTCGCTTCCGGAACTACCGCCTACGCGTCCTGCTCTACGCCGGAGCCCCCAACTGGGACCTCCTCACCACAATCACCCCGGCCCCACCCCCGTGAGATCCGAAGCGCCTCAACACCTTGTGGTCGATCGATCGAGATGAGG
>CAYQGF010000635.1:0-1858 GCA_964416885.1 uncultured Iamiaceae bacterium | reverse complement strand
GGTCCAGAGCATCTACTACTGGTCGGCCCTCGTCGGCGGCGGCCGGATCTGAAGCGCGGGCCGCATCTGCAGCACAGTGCGGTCATGACCGCCGTCGCTCGCCGCCTCCTCGTCCTGCTCGTCGTCGCCCTGGTCGGGCTCGGCGGATGCGGCGGGGGCGACGGCGCGGGTGACGGAACCACCGACGGCCCCGACGCCACCGACGGGGCGTCGCCGCTCGACCCGCTCGACGCCGTGGCCGAGCCGGCCCCCGGCGAGGGCTTGGTCGTGGTGGGGTTCGAGGAGCTGACCTTCACGGTCACCGAGTGCATCGACGGCCCCCGGCCCGACGACACCCCGGAGGCCACCCTCGACCACTCGCTCGTCGGCGAGGGCGAGACCGACGACGGCCCGTTCACCGTGCTGGTGACCCGGTACACGTCCGACACCGGTGCCGGAGACCCGGTGGTCACCGAGACGGTGCGGATCGTGTTCGGTGCCGACGACGACCAGCGAGGCGTCGAGGCCAAGCGCACGACCGCCGGCCCCGACGGGAGCTGGCTCGACCTGGCCGACCCCGCCGCCGACGGGCCGCTGATCGAGCGCACCGGCGATGCCTACGACGTGCGGGCCACCTTCGGCGCCATCACCGCCCGGGCCGGCGACACCGGCCTCGACGAAGGTCGCCTCCGCGCCCGCTGCCCGGGCTGACCCGTCGCGTCAGAGGCGGTCCGCGACCCGCGCCGCGAACGCGTGCAACCGTCGGCCCAGGACCGGGGGAGCGAGGTCGGTCGCACCCAGGGCGGCCCAGCCCTCGGCCCAGCTGGTGAGCCACCGCAGGTCGGTCACGATCCACAGGGCCTGCCAGCGCGCCAGGTCGTGGAGCCGGGCCGGGGAGACGGCGCGGTACGCGGCGACGAACCGGTCCGCGACCGCCGGGCCGAGGACCATGGCCAGAGCCGCGCTGGTGTAGGCCACGTCGCAGGCGGCCGGCCCCAGGCAGGCCTCGTTCCAGTCGACGAGCCCGGACACCCGACCGTCGTGCCACAGGACGTTCCGCTGGTGGAGGTCGTGGTGCAGCAGCACCTCGTCACGAGAGGTGGTCGGGAGGTCGGCGCGCAGCGACGCGGTAGCGGCGACGAGGGCCGCGAGCGGGCCGCTCGGAGGTGTCGAGCCCTCGGGCCACGGCGCCCACACGGCCCCGGCGTGACCGCGTCCCAGCCGCGCCGCGTCCTCCGGGCCGATCGGAACGTCGTGGACCGCGGCCACCGTGGCGGCGAGCCGGCCGACCCACGGGCCGTCGGACCGGTGCACCCGAGCGGACCCCCGGAGCCGGCTCATCACCAGCGCCGGCCGGCCGAACCACTCGCCTGATCGGTCGAGGGCGAGCGGTACCGGAGTGGGGACGGCGACCGGTTCGCTGGCGAGCAGCCGGTCCCACTCGCCGACGAGGGAACGGGGCTCCGGTGTCCGTGAGCGCTTGAGCACGACCCACCCGCCCGGCTCCAGGAGCACGGCGTCGGTGCGGGCGTCGAGACCGCCGGTCAAGGCCTCGACCGCGGTGACCCGCGCTCGGGGCCCGGCAACGGCGTGCGCCACTGCCGCCAGGCCGGCGTCACCGGGTCGGTCGTCGTCGACCGGGTGCGTCACTCGGGTCGGTCGGTGCGGCGGTCGGGGTGGCGGTCGGCGGTGGGGGTGGAGGGGTCGTCGTCGACGTCCCAGACCCGGACACCGGCCACGTCGACGGTGTCGCCGGTGAGGTCGCGCAGTGGGTGGCGGCTCCGCATCTTCCGGATCGAGCCGGGGCCGACCCGGAGCGAGGCGTAGCTGATCGCCCCGAGCGGGATCGGCAGCCAGAACTGGGCCAGCCGGTAGGTCA
>CAYQGF010000634.1:0-1860 GCA_964416885.1 uncultured Iamiaceae bacterium | reverse complement strand
CCAAGGGGGCAGCGTCCATTGGGGGTGCTCGGAGGTACCGCGTGCGCGAGAGATTTCGCGAGCACCCCCTGACCTGGGAGAAGAGCGCCGGGGCTCCGTTGACAGCCCTGTAGTTACACTGCTGTAATTGGCTGTCACGCCACATCTTGTGGTGCCGGGCCGTTGAGTCGGCTTCGAAGCACAACGGGTAGTGGCCAGGCTTCCCGGCGGAGACGCCGCCCGACCCCTGGTAGGAGAACCCCCATGGCCCTCGCTCCTGAGCAGACCGGCATCGGCGTCCGCCGTCACTTCACCCGGCCGGGCGTGCACCCCTACGACGAGGTCACCTGGGAGCGGCGCGACGCCCGCATCACCAACTGGGCCGACGGCTCGGTCGCCTTCGAGCAGACCGACGTCGAGTTCCCCACCACCTGGTCGGTGAACGCCACCAACATCGTGGCCCAGAAGTACTTCCGGGGCACCCTCGGCACCGCGGAGCGGGAGAGCTCGCTGCGCCAGGTCATCGACCGGGTCGCCGACACCATCACGGCCTGGGGCGCCGAGGGTGGCTACTTCGCCGACGAGGGCGAGGCCGAGACCTACCGGGCCGAGCTCAAGCACCTCCTCGTCACCCAGAAGGCCGCCTTCAACTCCCCGGTGTGGTTCAACATCGGCGTGGCCGGCGTGCCCCAGCAGGCGTCGGCCTGCTTCATCCTCTCGGTCGACGACGAGATGGACTCGATCCTGAACTGGTACCGGGAGGAGGGCACGATCTTCAAGGGCGGGTCGGGCGCCGGCATCAACCTGTCGAGGATCCGCTCGTCGGTCGAGCACCTGCGGGGCGGTGGCACCGCCTCGGGCCCGGTCAGCTTCATGCGGGGCGCCGACGCCTCCGCCGGCACCATCAAGAGCGGGGGCAAGACCCGCCGCGCCGCCAAGATGGTCATCCTCGACGTGAGCCACCCCGACGTCGAGGAGTTCATCTGGGTCAAGGCCCACGAGGAGAAGAAGATCCGCGCCCTGGAGGCGGCGGGCTTCGACATGAGCCTCGACGGCAAGGACATGGCGTCGATCCAGTACCAGAACGCCAACAACTCGGTCCGGGTCACCGACGAGTTCATGCAGGCCGTGGTCGACGACGCCGACTGGCAGCTCACCGCCGTCACCACCGGCGAGGTGGTCCGCACCGTCCGGGCCCGTGACCTGATGCGCCAGTTCGCCCAGGCCGCCTGGGAGTGCGCGGACCCCGGCATGCAGTTCGACACCACGATCAACCGGTGGCACACCGCCGCGGCCACCGACCGGATCAACGGCTCCAACCCGTGCAGCGAGTACATGCACATCGACAACTCGGCCTGCAACCTGGCGTCGATCAACCTGCTCCACTTCCTGAACGGCGACGGCAGCTTCGACACCGACGGCTTCAAGCAGGCCTGCGCGGTGATGTTCACCGGCCAGGAGATCCTCGTCGGCCGGGCCGACTACCCGACCGAGGCCATCGGTGAGAACAGCCGCCGGTTCCGCCAGCTCGGCCTCGGCTACGCCAACCTCGGCGCCCTGCTGATGGCCACCGGCGCCCCCTACGACTCCGACGAGGGTCGGGCCTGGGCCGCCGCCATCACCGCCCTGATGACCGGCCACGCCTACGAGGTGTCGGCCCGCACCGCGGCCCGGATGGGCCCCTTCGCCGGCTACGCCGAGAACCGCGAGCACATGCTCCGGGTCCTCGACATGCACCGCACCGCCACCGCCGACATCGACGAGGAGCTGGTCCCCGCCGAGCTGCTGAGCGCGGCCCAGGAGAGCTGGGACTCGGCCTGTGACCTGGCCGAGCAGTTCGGCGTCCGCAACAGCCAGGCCTCGGTGCTGGCCCCCACCGGC
>CAYQGF010000633.1:0-1860 GCA_964416885.1 uncultured Iamiaceae bacterium | reverse complement strand
ACCAGCACGTCGAGGCCGAGGGCCTCCTGCTCGCGGATGCAGGACTCGGTGGCCTGGCGGAGGGCGACCTCGTAGGCGGCGGCGTCGATCTCGCCCTTGCGGAACCGCAGCCGCAGGTCGCGGATCTCGCGGGTCTGGGGGAACGACCCGATGGTGGTGGTGGGCAGCGGCGGGAGGTCGAGCGCCTCGGCCTGGACGGCGCGGCGCACGGGGTAGGGCGAGGTGCGGGCGGCCATGTCGGGGGTGACCGCGGCGACGCGCTCGGTCACCTCGGCGCGGTGGACCCGCGTGGAGGATCGACGCGATGCGGCGGCGGCCCGGTTCTCGGCCAGCTCGGCCGCGACCGCCTCGCCCCGTCCCTCGACCGCCTCGTGGACGATGCGGACCTCGTCGAGGCGCTCCGTGGCGAACGCCAGCCACGAGCGCAGCTCGGGGCCCAGGTCGACCTCGACGGTCAGGTCGACGGGAAGGTGCAGCAGCGAGCACGACGGGGCGACGTGCACGCGGTCGGTGCCGATCGCGTCGACCACCCGCTGGACCTGGGCGATGCGGGGGTCGAGGTCGGAGCGCCACAGGTTGCGGCCGTCGACGATGCCGAGGGACAGCCCGAGCGGCTCGGGCCGGGCGGCCAGGACGTCGTCGAGCTGGCCGGCCCCGCGGACCAGGTCGATGTGGAGGACGTCGACCGGGAGGGCGGTGGCGACGGCGGTGGACGGGCCGAGAGGGCCGAAGTAGGTGGCCACGGTGACCTCGGCGTCGCCGGCGGCCTCGCGGATGGCGGCGTAGACGCGGGGGTACGCGGCCAGCGCGGCCTCGGGCACGTCGGTCACCAGCAGCGGTTCGTCGAGCTGGAACGCGGTGGCCCCGGCGTCGCGCAGCGCCGCGACCAGGTCGACGTAGGCCGGCACCAGGCGGTCGACCAGCTCGAACGGGTCGCCTCCGTCGGTGCGCTTCGAGCGGCCGAGGAAGGTGAGCGGTCCCACCAGCACCACCCGGGCCGGCACACCCTGGGCTCGGGCCTCGGCCAGGTGGGCGAGGAGCCGGGCGGGCCGGGCCTCGAACGCCTGGCCCGGTGCCAGCTCGGGGACGAGCTGGTGGTAGTTGGTGTCGAACCACTTCGTCATCTCCAGCGGCGCCCGGTCGGCCCCGTCGAGCACACCGCCTCGGGCCATCACGAAGTAGCGGGCCAGGTCGTCGTCGGGCCCCTCGGGATCGAACGCCTGGCCGCCGAAGCGCTCCGGCACGGCGCCCACCGCCAACGTGGCGTCGAGCATCTGGTCGTAGAACGAGAAGTCCCCCACCGGGGCCCGCTGGATGCCCCGGTCGACCTGCACCTTCCAGTGCCGGGCTCGCAGCGCGGCCGCGGTGGTCCGCAGGTCGTCGTAGGTGCCCGCCCGCCAGGCGGCCTCCACCGCCCACTTCAGCTCGCGGTCGGCGCCCATGCGCGGGAAGCCCAGGTTCGCGGTGGTCGTCATCGTTCGTCCTCGTGGTGCGTGAAGGTTCGGTCCTGCTGCGCTCGGGGGGCGTCGGCCCGCCGGCCGAGCGGCCTCGTCGTCCGACGGTACGAACGGGGGAGCGGGACCGGAAGGCACAGTTCGCCGGGTTGTCGACCAGTACAGATCCCCCTATCGGCGCACTGGGAGCCATCTGTGCTGGCCTACAGTTCCCGGTCCGTGGAGCCGCTCTACGTCCAGCTCGCCGACTCGATCGCCCGGCAGATCGCCGACGGCCTCTACCCGCCCGGCAGCCGGATCCCGTCGGTCCGCCGCCTGCGGGAGCAGCACGAGGTCAGCGTCACGACCGCCGTCGAGGCCTGTCGAGTGCTCGAGTCACGAGGGCTGGTGCGCTCGCGGCCCCGGT
>CAYQGF010000632.1:0-1862 GCA_964416885.1 uncultured Iamiaceae bacterium | reverse complement strand
CCGCCAGGTGCCGATCCAGTGCCAGGTCACCATGGAGCTCACCGGCCGGATGCTGCTGGGCACCGAGATCAACGCCGCCCTGGCCGCCATCGACCCCCTGAAGGTCGACATCATCGGGCTCAACTGCGCCACCGGCCCGGCGGAGATGAGCGAGCACCTGCGGCACCTGAGCGCGGCCAGCCGGCGCCCCATCGCCTGCCTGCCCAACGCCGGCCTGCCCTCGGTCGTCGACGGCAAGATGCACTACGACCTGTCGGCCACCGACCTGCGCGACCACCAGCGTCGCTTCGTCGAGGAGTTCGGCGTCCAGGTCATCGGCGGCTGCTGCGGCACCACGCCGGAGTACATCGCCCTGCTGGCCGAGATGGCCCCGAACCTCACCCCGGCCCCGCGCACGCCGGTCCACGAGGCCAGCGTCACCTCGATCTACAGCGCGGTGCCGCTGGAGCAGGACGCCAGCTTCCTGATGATCGGCGAGCGGACCAACGCCAACGGGTCCAAGAAGTTCCGGGAGGCGATGCTCGAGGGCGACTGGGACACCACCGTCGCCATGGCCAACGCCCAGATCAAGGAGGGCGCCCACGTCCTCGACGTCTGCGTCGACTACGTGGGCCGTGACGGCACCGGCGACATGGACGAGGTGGCCGGGCGCTTCGCCACCCAGGCCAACGCCCCCCTCGTGCTCGACTCGACCGAGCCCGAGGTGATGGAGGCCGGCCTGCAGCACGTCGGCGGCCGGGCCATCCTCAACTCGGCCAACCTGGAGGACGGCTTCGCCGAGGGCAGCCGGCTCGACCGGGTGTTCACCATGGCCCGCGAGTACGGCGCGGCGGTGATCTGCCTGCTGATCGACGAGGAGGGCCAGGCCCGCGACGTCGAGTGGAAGCTGCGGGTGGCCCGGCGCATCGTCGCCCTCGCCGAGGAGCAGTACGGCCTGGAGCAGTCGGACCTGATCTTCGACTGCCTCACCTTCCCGCTCACCACCGGCGACGAGGACCTCCGCAAGGACGCCATGGCCACCATGGAGGCCATCAAACGGGTCAAGGAGGAGTTCCCCGGGGTCCACACCACCCTCGGCGTCTCCAACGTCAGCTTCGGCATCTCCCCCGCGGCCCGTCACGTCCTCAACTCGATGTTCATCCACGAGAGCGTGAAGCACGGCCTCGACTCGGCGATCGTCCACGCCTCCAAGATCCTGCCGATCTCGCGCATCCCCGACGAGCAGCGCGACGTCTGCCTCGACCTGATCTACGACCGGCGGGGCACCGAGGGCGCCCTCTCCGACGGCGACGCCGACTACGACCCGCTCCAGAAGCTGCTCCAGATCTTCGACGGGGTGAAGGTCCAGACCGGCGAGAAGGAGGACCGCTCGGGCTGGCCGGTCGAGAAGCGGCTCAGCCAGAGGATCATCGACGGCGACCGCGAGGGCCTCACCGACGACCTCGACGAGGCCCTGGCCGGCGAGCTGACCGCCCTCGACATCGTCAACGACGTCCTGCTGTCGGGGATGAAGGTGGTCGGCGAGCTCTTCGGCAAGGGCGAGATGCAGCTCCCCTTCGTCCTCCAGTCGGCCGAGACCATGAAGGCGTCGGTCGCCTACCTCGAGCCCCACATGGAGAAGGCCGAGGGCCAGGCCGGCAAGGGCCGCATCGTCCTGGGCACGGTCAAGGGCGACGTCCACGACATCGGCAAGAACCTGGTCGACATCATCCTCACCAACAACGGCTACGAGGTGCACAACCTCGGCATCAAGGTCTCGATCACCGAGATGATCGAGAAGGCCCTGGAGGTCAACGCCCACGCCATCGGGATGAGTGGCCTGCTGGTGAAGAGCACGCTCATCATGCGCGACAACCTCGAGG
>CAYQGF010000631.1:0-1868 GCA_964416885.1 uncultured Iamiaceae bacterium | reverse complement strand
GCTCGATGTGGTGGAACTCGCACCACTCGATCGGCGCCGAGCAGCCCGGGAACCCGCAGTGGCGGGCGTGGCGGTAGCGCAGCGCTCGGCGTTGGGCCCGGTTCGCCAGCCGGATGGTCGTGCCGGCATCGAGCACCTCACCGGCGGCGGAGATGACGAGGCGGTGGACATCCGCGCCGCACAGCAACCGCCCCAACGTGGCGAGGGACACCGGCGACCCGTTGACCAGCTCACAGACCCGGGACCGCAGGTCCTCACCGTCGTCTTCTTCGGGGTCGGCGACCGGGACACCGCGCAGGGTGCGCTCGTCGCAGATCACCTCCACCGATAGCCGCGGCGCCCCATGCTTGGTCTTCGGGCGGGCCTTCCGGGTCACGATCTGCATCAACGCCACCCCACGCCTCTCCCGCGGCGACAGACCATCATCAGAACCGAACGCCCCGCACTCGAACATGGCATCGACCTCGGCATTGACCGCAGAAGCCAGCTCGGTCCCCTCCACCGCGTCGAACTCTCCCGACAACACCCACCGACCCTCGAACACCTGGGCCAGGTCCACCACCGCCGCAGGCGGCTCGGACCCCTCGACCGGCTCGTCAGGATCGGTCCAGCCCACCGACAGACGGGCCTTCTCCAACCACGCCAGCACGAACCGCCGCGCATCAGCCACCGTCAGCCGTTCGGCCTCGGCCACCAGCATCTCCTCATGCAGCACGAACACCGAGGCCACCTCGGGCTGACGGGCCTCAGCCAACAGGTCCACCTTCACCCGCCCCAGCCGGCCCTCGACCGCCGCCGCCTCGACCACCGGCATCTCCCGCACCACCCGAGCCAACGCGACGTCGCGGGCACACCGGCCCCTCGTCTGGTCCACCCGGCCCGCCAACCAGCTCGCCGCCGACCGGGCCGCATCAGCCGTGTGCAAGCCCCGCCGGTCCACCACCCCCGTCGCCACCAGCACCGCAGCATCGACCCGCGCCTTCAACGAGTGCAGGCCCAACAGATGCCGACGAGCCTCCTCGTCGACCATCCCCACCACGTCCGCGCCAACCAGCGCGTCGAGGTCGCTCTCGCTGTGGTCGTCGAGGTCGCCACCGAGGTCGAAGTCCGCCTCCGCCATGCGCCCCCACCCCAGACGAACACCTGTTTGTTCTGCAAGTCGGCGTCTTCCCCGAGCTTCAGCCGGGCGACGGCAGCATCGCCTCGTGGTGGACGACCATCTCGAACGAGGGCCGGAACCGGTACTGGACGATCGCCAGTCGGTCGACCCGATGACGGGGGAACGAGGTGTGACGGTGAGCGGCATGCCAGGTCAGGAGCCTCTCGGTGTCGACCTCGGAGCCCATGAAGGCGACCAGGCTGACGTGGGCGGTGGTCCGGCGGACATCGTGCTCGGGCGGCCCGGCGAGCGAGCGCTCGGCCAGACGGTCGTGGAGCGCGACCCGGACGGCAGCCAGCTCGTCGCCACACGGGTACCCGGCCACGAGCACTCCCCCCGGACCGAGGATGACGCCCCGGAAGTCGATTGCGAACGACCGCGACGCGGCCGCCACGGCATCGAGGACGGTGCGGTACTCGGCGAGGAGGGCGTCGTCGGCACCGACGGCGACCCGGTGGGGCTCGAGGGTCCGCAGGGTCACGTGGAGGCTCGACGCGGTGTGGACGATGTCGTCGGGGGTCAGCGCCTCGGCGCTCCCGGCGCCCACCGCCGCCAGTTCCTCGGCACACTGCCCATCGAGGAGGGCGACGACGCTCAGCCCCCAGCGCAACGACCCGTCGGTGGGCACGGTGTCAGGAGCGACCCGCCCTCGACGGACCGCCTCGACGCCGCGCTCGTCCAGCCGCTCGTAGCGGGCTGGGTACTACGC
>CAYQGF010000630.1:0-1871 GCA_964416885.1 uncultured Iamiaceae bacterium | reverse complement strand
CGACGAGGCCCGCCAGCTCGTCGAGTACATGACCGGCGTCGAGGCCGAGGAGCTGCTGGTCGAGCAGAACAGCGAGTTCGCGGCCAACCCCGCCGTCGCCCCGCCCGAGTGGATCGCCGACTGGGCCGACGTGGAGCAGGACCCGATCGTCGCCGACGAAGCCGGCCCGCTCCTGGGCGACGCCGTCGACCTCATGGTCGAGGTCGGGTGGCGGTAGCCGATCTCCCGCCCACCGCCGGCGCCCCCCGGCGGCCCCGGGTGGCGGGGTGGACGGTCGTCGGCGGGCTGATGGCCGCCCTGGTGGTGGGGCCGCTGCTGGCCCTGCCGCTCAGCTTCGTCACCGCCGGGGAGGCCCTCACCGAGACGTCCCGGCGGTTGCTGCCCAGCGCCCTGCGGTCGAGCGCGGTGCTCGGCCTCGGCGTCGGGCTGGGCACCTTGGTGGTCGGGGGCGGGCTGGCCCTGCTGGTGTCGTTCTACGACTTCCCGGGGCGCAAGGTCCTCGACTGGGCGCTGGTGCTGCCCATGGCCATGCCCGGCTTCGTGCTGACCTTCGTGCTGCTGGCCCAGTACGGCCGGGGCAGCGCCCTGCACTCCAACCTGCTGGGCGACGGGCTGCGGGTCCCCGGCCTGCGCACCACCTGGGGGGCCATCGGCGTGCTCACCGCCGTGCTCTACCCCTACGTGTACGTGCTCGGGCGGAGCGCCTTCATCGGGCAGTCCCGTCAGCCGATCGAGGCGGCCCGGAGCATGGGGCGGACCTACGGCCAGGCGGTGCGGCAGGTCGCCCTCCCGCTGGCCCGTCCGGCCCTGGCCGCCGGTGTCGCCCTGGCCGTGATGGAGGCGCTGGCCGACTTCGGCACCGTCGACCTGCTCGGGGTCCAGGCCCTGCCCAACGTCATCTACCGGGTGTGGAACAACGCCTTCGACCAGGCCGCCGCCCTCCAGCTCGCCACCGTGCTGGTCGGCCTGGCCCTCACCATGGTCACCCTGGAGCGGGCCATGCGGGGCCGGGCCCGCTACCACCAGGCCCTGGGCCGGGGCGACGCCATCGCCCCCCAGCGGCTGCGGGGCTGGCGGGGGCTGCTGGCCGCGGTGCCGGGCACCGTCCTGCTGGTCGCCGTGTTCGCCCTGCCGGTGGCTCAGCTGGCGGCGTGGGCGGTCGAGGTCCTGCGGGCCGGCGACACCACGGGCGACATGGTCGCCGCCACCCGCCACACCCTGCTGCTCGGCGCGGTGACCGTCGTGGTGGCGGTGGCGACGGCCACGGTCGTCGCCTACGGGCAGCGGGGCAGCCGGTCCCGGTTCGGCCGGCTCCTCACCCGGGCATCGACGGTCGGGTACGCGGTGCCGGGCACCGTGGTCGCCGTCGCCGTCTACGGCCCGCTGGTGTGGTTCGACCGGCGGATGGTCGACCTGGCCGAGGTGTTCGGCCGCGACATCGGGCTGCTGGTCACCGGGTCGATCCTCGGGCTGGTCCTCGCCTACACGGTGCGGTTCCACGCCCTGGCCTTCTTCTCGGTCGAGGCCCGGATGGGCCGCATCAGCACCGACCTCGACGACGCCGCCCGCGCCCTCGGGGCCGACCGGGCCCGGGTGCTGGCCGACGTCCACCTCCCCCTGCTGCGGCCCGGGCTGGTCACCGCCTCGCTGCTGGTGTTCGTCGAGGTGATGAAGGAGCTGCCGGCCACCGCCCTGCTCCGCCCGCTGGGCCACGACACCCTGGCGGTCACCGTCTACGAGGCCACCAAGGACTCCCGCCTCGACGCCGCCGCCCTGCCCGCCCTGCTGATCGTCCTCGCCGGCCTGGTCCCGGTGATCCTGCTGGTGCGGGCCATGCGGGCCGAGGGCTGGGCCGGCGCCGCCGACGCCCT
>CAYQGF010000629.1:0-1873 GCA_964416885.1 uncultured Iamiaceae bacterium | reverse complement strand
ACTCGAACCCCCAACCTTCTGATCCGTAGTCAGATGCTCTATCCAATTGAGCTACGAGCGCAGGGAGATGGCACCCTACCGGGCCCCGGTGGGGCGGCTCCACCCGGTTCTCGGGCCGGACCTCGGTGTCAACCCAGGCGACCGAAGGTCTCGCGGGCCTGGCGGAGGTCCCGGCGACGCTGCTCGAAGGTGGCGCCGACGGCGAGGAGGACCAGGCCGGCGACGGCGAGAGCGACCGACCGGGGCGCCTCGACGGCGACCGGGGCCAGGTGCCGCAAGGCGATGCCGGCCACGGCGACGCCCCCGACCGTCAGCGGGGCCTGGAGCCGCTCGACGGCACCGACCACGACCAGGGCCGCGCCGACCAACACCACGACCACGGTCCGCACCGGCGACGGGCCCACGACGGCGAGCACGGCGCTCGGGCCGAGGGCGACGACGAGCCCGGCGCCGAACCGCTCCCACGACCCTCGGCCCCGCCCGGCGATCAGCCCGACGACCAACGCCCACCCGGCCAGCGGCACCGTGTACGCCTCGACGAGCGTCACCTCGGCCGCACCGAGCTGGAGCCAGGCCACCACCACGCCCAGCCCGGCGGCCACGAACCTGATCGACCGGCGCTCGGGCCGCAGCGCCGTGACGGCCGCGGCGACGGCGGCCAGCGTCACCACCACGCTCAGGGCGTCGACCGAACGCACGGCAGCCGCGGCAAGGAGCATCGTCACCGCGACGACACCGTCGACGGCCGCGGCGGAGCCGCAGCCCGACCAGACCGACCGGCCCGACCAGACCGACCGGCCCGAGGGGCCCGAGGGGCCCGACCGGCCAGCTCGGTCCCACCCGGCGGCGAGGAGCGCCGCTCCGGCCAGGCCCGCTCCGGTCACGGCCAGGGCGATGCCGCGGGCGTCCGGCCCCCCGCCCACCAGGGCCACGTCCAGCAACACCCCGCCGACGACCAGCGCCGCCGCCCCGAGCGCCCACAGCGGCGCCTCCTCGACACCCGCCCGGGCCCGCCGCGCCGCGAGGCCGACCGCGAGCGCACCGAGGAGGACGGTCCACCCGACGGCGAGCGGGGTCGACGCCACGGCCACCGTCGTGCCCACGACAGCGACGACGGTGGTGCCGACAAGGGCCTCGGGCGAGCGGGGCCAGCGGCGCAACGCCTCGGCCCCGGCCACCACCACGACCCCCAGCCCCACGACCGTCGCCGCCACGGTCAGCCCGGCGACCACCGGGGCCACCGTGAGGGCCGCGACGCCGACGACGCCACCGGCCCCGACGGCCGTCCGTCGGTGCCAGACCGCCAGGGCCGCCGCCAGGGCCCCCAGGGCGGCGAGCTGACCGAGCGTCGCCCAGCCCGGAAGCCCGGCCCCGTCGGTGCGGGTCAGGGCGGGGGCGAGCCAGTCGGCCACGACCCGATCGGCCCCGACGTCGGGAGCGGCCACGGCCCGGTCGAGCAACAGCGCCACGATGTCGAGGGCCCGGGCCAACGGGACGACGGCCAGCACGGCGCCAGCGGCGGCTGCGGTCACCAGGGGGGCGAGCCACGGACGTCGGTCGTCGATCCGTCGGCCCACCGCCGCGAGGGACGCCACGGTCGCCACCGCACCGAGGACGGCGGCGATGCGACCGTCGGCCCCGAGCCCTCCGGCGGCCAGGCCGGCGCCGGCGAGCACCGGGAGCACGACTGCTCCGAGTGCCGCCCCGGCCAGGCCCTCGTCGGCCCCCGTCCGGGCGCCGGTGACCAGGGCGACCAGGGCGAGCGCGGCCAGCACCGCGAGGGCACCGGCCGGGCCCGACGTGGGGGTGGCGAGCCAGCCGGCGACGCCCATCAGCGCCGCCGTCGCACCGGCGCCACCCCACGACACGGCGC
>CAYQGF010000628.1:0-1876 GCA_964416885.1 uncultured Iamiaceae bacterium | reverse complement strand
CGCACCTCGGGCAGCTCGCCGAAGCCGTAGTCGAGGGCGACGACGCGGGCGCCGCGCCGATAGGCCTCGAAGGCGTGGCGGCCGGCGCCGGCCCCCATGTCGAGCACCAGGTGCCCCGGCTCCAACTTCAGCCGGTCGTAGTCGACGGTCAGCATCTCTCGTCCCCGGTGGGGTCAGTCCTCGGCGAGCCGGGCGCGGTACTGATCGACGGTCTTCTCGGCGGTGTGGCGCCAGCTCCACTGCGCCTTGACCCGCTCTCGACCGCCCTTGCCGACCTTGCGGCGGATGCCGGGGTGGTCGAGCGCCCAGGCGATCTTGGCCGCCAGGGCCTCGGAGTCGCCGGGTGGGACCAGCAGGGCGGTCTCGCCGTCGGGGCCGACGACCTCGGGCAGGGCGCCGCCGGTGGTGGCCACGACGGGCACGCCGCACGACATGGCCTCGATGGCCGGCAGCGAGAAGCCCTCGTAGAGCGACGGGACGACGGCCAGCTCGGCCTCGCTGTACAGCTCGACGATGCGCTGGTCGGGCACGCCGGTGACGAACTCGACGTGGTCGGTGAGCCCCAGCCGGTCGATGGTCTCGGCCGACTTGCCGCCCTCCTTCTTGCGCCCGATGACGGTGAGGTGCACCTCGGGCCGCTCGACCCGGAGCTTGGCCACCGCTTCGAGCAGGTACGAGAGGCCCTTCATGGCCACGTCCGCGCTGGCGGTGGTGATCAGGTGGCCGGGGCGGCGCGTCACCGTCGCCAGCGGCTTGAACAGGTCGGGGTCGACGCCCACCGGGACGATGTGCATGCGGTCCGGGTCGACCTTGTGGTCCTTGGCGATGTCGGTGAAGGAGTTCTCCGACACGGTGATCACCCGCTTCAGCCGGCGGGCCACCTCGGTCTGCATCCGGGTGAAGCCGTACCAGCGGGCCAGGGTCAGCTTCTTGTACCAGCCCTGGGCGTGCTCGATCTCCAGCCGCCGGTCGACGGTGATCGGGTGGTGGATCGTGGCGATCAGCGGGATGCCGATGATGCGCTCGATGCCGAGCAGGCCGTAGCCCAGGCTCTGGTTGTCGTGCACCAGGTCGAAGTCGTCCCGGCGGGCCTGGAGGGCCTGGAACGCCCGGACCGAGAAGGCCAGCGGCTCGGGGAACGACCCGCTGGAGAACGAGGCCACCTCGACGAAGTCGGCCAGGCTCTTCAGCTCCCAGATCCCCGGCATCCGCATGGGGAAGTGGTCGTTGTAGATGTCGAGGCTGTCGAGCTCGTGGAGGGGCACCCGCTCGTCGAGGACCGGGTGCGGCTGCCCCGAGAACACCTCGACGTGGTGGCCGAGGTCCACGAGGGCCTTGGCGAGGTGGCGGACGTAGATCCCCTGGCCCCCGACGTGGGGCTTCCCCCGGTAGGTGAGCAGGGCGATCCGCAGGGGTCGATCGTCGGACGCCATGAGCGAGCAAGCCTTCCCGGTCGTTGACCGCCCGGTCAAAAGGCTCGACCGAGCGGCACATCCTGCCGTGCCCGCGACCAAATCGGCGCGTCCCCGCTGTGAGCCATCCGTCACACGCGCGTACGGAAAGTGCCAGGCACCTTCCGTACGTCAGCCCAGGAGGCGGCCCACCGAGTAGATGACCAGGCCGGCCAGGCCGCCGACGACGGTGCCGTTGATCCGGATGAACTGCAGGTCGCGGCCGACCTGGAGCTCGATGCGGTCGGTGGCCTCGGTCGAGTCCCAGCGGGCGACGGTGGACGCGATCACCTCGCCGACCTCGCCCCGTGACCGCTCGACCACCTCGACCGCGGTCGACGCCACCCACCCGTCGACCCGGGCCTGGAGCGTCGGGTCGTCGCGCAGCCGGGCGCCGAGCGAGCGCACCGCCTCGACCAGCCGGC
>CAYQGF010000627.1:245-1880 GCA_964416885.1 uncultured Iamiaceae bacterium | reverse complement strand
CCACGATGTCGTCGATGGTGCCGGTGGTGGCGGCCTCGCCGCCGAAGATGCCGTAGCGCATGCCGTGAACCTACGGCGACGAGGCGGTACCCGGCACGGTTTCGTCGCTGCGCCTCGGCCGTGACCCCTTGCCCACGATGCCGACCACCAGGTCTACGGTGCGGGCCATGAAGGTGCCCCTGACCGTGCGTGACTTCCTCCAGCGGGCCGAGGTCGTCTACCCCGACCGCACCGCCGTGGTCGACGAGCCGGACCAGCCGGCGCCGTCGCTCGGCGCCCTGACCTACGCCGAGCTGGCGGCGCGGGCCCGGGCCCAGGCCGCCGGGCTCGACCGGCTCGGCGTCGGTACCGGCGAGCGGGTGGCGATCGTCAGCCAGAACTCGGCCCGGTTGCTCGCCGGGTTCTGGGGCGTGTCGGGCTGGGGCCGCATCTACGTCCCGATCAACTTCCGCCTGGCCCACGAGGAGATCGCCTACATCGTCGGCCACTCCGGCGCCTCGGTGCTCCTCTACGACCCCGAGGTGGCCGACGTCGTCGACGGCATCGACGTGGCGCACAAGGCCGAGATCGGCACCGAGGCCGAGGAGGCCCTCTTCGCCTGGGACTCCGAGCCGGCCGCCTGGGAGCCCGACGAGGACGTCACCGCCACGATCAACTACACGAGCGGCACCACGGCCCGGCCCAAGGGCGTCCAGCAGACCCACCGCAGCCTGTGGCTCAACGCCACCACCTTCGGCTGGCAGGCCGGCATCAGCGACCGTGACACCTATCTGCACACCCTCCCGATGTTCCACTGCAACGGCTGGGGCATGCCGTACGCCACCGCCGGGATGGGCGCCACCCAGGTCGTGCTGCGCAAGGTCGATGGGGCCGAGATCCTGCGGCGGGTCGACCGCCACGGCGTCACCGTCATGTGCGGCGCCCCCGCCGTGGTGAACGCCGTGCTCGACGCGGCCTCGGGCTTCGACGTCGTCCCCGGGAAGGGCACCACCCGCATCGTCGTGGCCGGCGCCCCGCCCCCCACCCGCACCATCGAGCGGGTCGAGAGCGAGCTGGGCTGGGAGTTCATCCAGATCTACGGCCTCACCGAGACCGCCCCGCTGCTCACCATGAACCGGGGGCGGGCCGAGTGGGACGACCTGTCGCCGGCCGAGCGGGCCACCAAGCTGAGCCGGGCCGGCGCCCCCGCCCTCGGCGTCACCACCCGGGTCACGGCCCAGGGCGAGGTCGAGGCCCGCTCCAACGTGGTGATGGAGGGCTACTGGGAGCAGCCCGACGCCACCGCCGACGCCATCGTCGACGGCTACTTCCGCACCGGCGACGGGGGCTCGATCGACGACGACGGCTACGTCACCATCTCCGACCGCAAGAAGGACGTGATCATCTCCGGCGGCGAGAACGTGTCGTCGATCGAGGTCGAGGACGCCCTGTTCAGCCATCCGGCGGTGGCCGAGGCGGCGGTGATCGGCGTCCCCGACGAGAAGTGGGGCGAGCTGGTCCTCGGCCTCGTCGTGCTGGCCGACGGCCAGAGCGTCACCGAGGACGAGCTGCGGGAGCACTGCCGCCCCAAGCTGGCCGGCTACAAGATCCCCAAGCGGATCGAGTTCCGCTCCGAGCTGGCCCGCACCGCCACCG
>CAYQGF010000627.1:0-235 GCA_964416885.1 uncultured Iamiaceae bacterium | reverse complement strand
ACTGGGAGGGCCGCACCCGCCAGGTCAACTGACGCCCCTCCCGAAAAGCACCGAACTGGGAGCAGATGTGGTCGCCGGAGCGACCACATCTGCTCCCAGAACCGGTTACTCGGCGGGGGCCGGGGCGACGGCGGTGGTGGTGTCGCCGGCGGCCTGGCGGGCGGCGAAGGCCTGGAGCAGGTTCGACAGGTCCAGGCCGGTGAGGTCGCCGGCGACCTGCATGCCCTGGGCCACC
>CAYQGF010000626.1:0-1882 GCA_964416885.1 uncultured Iamiaceae bacterium | reverse complement strand
CCCGAACACGGTGAGGTGCAGGGCGGTGCAGCCGTTCATGGCCGCCCCCGACGCCGCCACCTCCCGCATGAGGATGGCCGCCTCGGTGATGCCGCACCCGCCGCCTCCGAAGCGCTCGGGGATCGCCACGCCGACCCACCCACCGGCGGCCATGGCGTCGTAGAACTCCCAGGGGAAGCGGTGCTCGCGGTCGCAGCCGGCCCAGTAGTCGTCGTCGAAGCCGGCGCACACGGCGCGGACGCCGGCCGCCAGCGCCTCGTGGTCGGGGTCCTCGGCCAGGTCCAAGGTCGCGGGCCAGCTAGCGGCGGCCGGCCGGGACCCGGGCGGCCGCATCGGCGTCGACGACCGCGCTCGACCGGGCCGGAGCGGCCGGCCGGGGGGCGAGCGCGATGGTCGTGCCCTCGCCCGCGGCGATCACCTCGGCCAGGCCCCGGGCCTCGCCGGCGCGGCGGGCGTGACGCAGCAGGGCGTCGACCGCCTCGTCGTGGCGCTCGGGGTCGTGGTGGAACAGGGCCAGGCGGCGGGCGCCGGCGGTGGCGGCGACGTGCACCGCATAGTCGACGGTGCAATGGCCCCAATCGGACTTCATGGCGAAGTCCTCGGGCGTGAACTGGGCGTCGTGGATGAGCAGGTCGGCCCCCTCACAGAGGGCGAGCACGCTCTCGGCGATGTGGTCGGTGCCGTCGACCGGCTGCTGGTGGTCGCTGATGTAGACGATGACGACGCCGTCGACCTCGACCCGGTAGCCGTTGGTGGCACCGACGTGGGGCACGGTGCGAGCGGTGACCACGGCCCCCTCGACCTCGACGGTCTCGCCGTCGTCGAAGTCGACGAACTCGATGTGGCCGTGGAGCTGCTCGGCGGTCACGGGGAAGTACGGCGGGCGCATGAACTGCGAGAAGGCGTCGGCCAGGGCGAGGTCGGCCTCGGGGCGCGGGGCCCGGACGGTGAGGCGGGCCCCGGGGGCGAGCACGGGCGCGAAGAACGGCAGGCCCTGGACGTGGTCCCAGTGGATGTGGGTCACGAAGGCGTGCCCGGAGAAGGTGCCGTCGGCCGGTTGGGTCTGGCCGAAGAACCGGAGGCCGGTGCCGAGGTCGAGGATGATCGGGTCCCGGCCGGGTCGCTCGATCGACACGCAGGCGGTGTTGCCGCCGTACCGTCGGTTGGCGTTGCACGAGCAGGGGGTCGAACCTCGGACTCCCCAGAACGTGATGTCGACCATGGTGTGGACCCCTGTTCACCGCCCCCGTGGTGGCGGCGCACAGTAGCCGTCTCGCCTCCGTCGGGGACTGTGTGTGACGAGAATCGCAGATACGAGCGCAAGCAGGCCGAGGCCTGGCGCGAGCGTCCGTGACCGCCTTCACGAGCGAAGGTCTCCCGCCACCCCCACCCCACCCCCGAAACCTGCGGCAGCTGTCGACGGTCTTGCGTGCTCTCTGCCGCAGGTTCGGGGGTGGGGTCGGTTGGTACGGTCCCGGCTCGATGGACGCGACCCCACCTCCCGGGCTGACGATCGAGCGGACCGACCTCGGTGACCTCGACGTGGCCTGGCTCACCGACCCCACCGCCGACGCCGACGCCCCGCTGGCCCTGCTGCTGCACGGCTTCCCCGACGCCGCCCCGACCTGGCGGTACCTGGTCCCGGCGCTGACGGCCGCCGGGTTCCGCCCGGTCGCCCCGTGGCTGCGGGGCTACGCCCCGACCTCGGTGCCGGCCGACGGGCTGTACCAGGTCGGCGCCCTGGCCCGCGACGCCAGCCGGCTGCACGAGGCGCTCGGCGGCGACGAGCGCGCCGTGATCGTCGGCCACGACTGGGGCGCCATGGCGACCTACGCCGCGGTGGGCTGGGAGCCCGACCGCTGGCGCCGGGCCGTCGCCATGG
>CAYQGF010000625.1:0-1895 GCA_964416885.1 uncultured Iamiaceae bacterium | reverse complement strand
GGCTTCGACGGCATCTTCGCCTCGGAGACCAACCAGGACCCGTTCCTGACCCTGCTGCTGGCGGCCGAGCACACCGAGCGGATCGAGATCGGCACCAACATCGCGGTCGCCTTCGCCCGCAACCCGATGTCGCTGGCCCAGAGCGCCCACGACCTCCAGCGGTTCAGCGAGGGTCGGTTCATCCTCGGCCTGGGCAGCCAGATCAAGCCCCACATCACCAAGCGGTTCTCGATGGAGTGGAGCAAGCCGGCGGCCCGGATGCGGGAGATGATCCTCGCCCTCCGGGCCATCTGGGCCACGTGGAACGACGGCGAGCCGCTCCGGTTCGAGGGCGAGTTCTACACCCACACGATCATGACCCCGTTCTTCACCCCGTCGCCCTCCCCGCACGGGCCGCCGCAGGTGATGCTGGCCGCCGTCGGGCCGCTGATGACCCAGGTGGCCGGCGAGGTCGGCGACGGGCTGCTGGCCCACGGCTTCACCACCGCCGAGTACCTGCGCGACGTCACCCTCCCGGCCCTGGAGGAGGGGGCGGCCCGCTCCGGGCGCACCCGGGCCGACCTCACCATCGCCCTGCCGGCGTTCGTGGTCACCGGCGATGGCGACGAGGCCACCGAGAAGGCCGCCGCCGCGGTGCGCAAGCAGATCGCCTTCTACGGGTCGACCCCGGCCTACGCGGGCGTGCTGGAGCACCACGGCTGGGATGACCTGCAGCCCGAGCTCAACCGGCTGTCGAAGCAGGGCCAGTGGGCCGAGATGGGCGAGCTGATCACCGACGACGTGCTGGAGGCCTTCGCCGTGGTGGCCCCTCCCGACCGGGTGGCCCAGGGGCTGCTCGACCGATGGGGCGGCACGATCGACCGCATGAGCTTCTACGCCCCCTACGCCGCCGCCGATGACCTCTGGGCCTCGGTGCGGTCCACCCTCCAGGCCGCCTGACGCGCACTTGGTGTCAGACACCAACTCGCGACACCCCCCGGAGGCACGATGGCGAAGAGCGACCATGGCGAGCCGGTCCCGATCGAGGTCGCCGGGCGCACCGTCGCCATCACCAGCCCCGAGAAGGTGATGTTCCCCGGGGAGAAGGGCGGGCCGGCGTTCACCAAGCTCGACCTGGCCCGGTACTACGTCGCCGTGGGCGAGCCGCTGATGCGGACGGTGCGCGACCGGCCGACCCTGCTCCAGCGGTTCCCCAACGGGGTGAAGGGCAAGTCGTTCTTCCAGAAGCGGATCCCCGACTCGGCGCCGGACTGGCTGGAGACCACCACGGTGGCGACCATCAACGGCACCGAGTCGCGGGCGATCGTCATGGCCGACCTGGCCCACGTGCTGTGGGCGGCCAACCAGGGCGTGCTCGGCTTCCACCCGTGGCCGTACCGGGCCGCCCACCCGACCGACGTCGACGAGCTGCGCCTCGACCTCGACCCCTCCCCCGGCGTCACCTTCGACATGGTGCGGGAGGCGGCGGCGCTGGTGCGGGGCTTCCTGGAGGAGGTCGGCATCGTCTGCTTCCCGAAGACGACCGGCAACCGGGGCCTCCACCTCTACGTGCGGGTCGAGCCGGGGTGGGACTCCTTCGGCACCCGGCAGGCCGCCATCGCCGTGGCCCGCACCATGCAGGAGCGCCACCCCGACCTGGTCACCGGCGAGTGGTGGAAGCAGGACCGGGGCGCCCGGGTGTTCGTCGACTTCAACCAGAACGCCCCCCACAAGACGGTGTTCGGGGCGTGGTGCGTGCGGTCCCGGGTCGGCGCCCAGTGCTCGACCCCGTTCCGCTGGGACGAGCTGCCCACCGTCCACCCCGACGACCTGACGATGCCGGTCGTGGCAGCCCGGGTGGCGGCCGACGGCGACCCGTGGGAGGCGATCGACGACGTCCCCCAGACGATCGAGCC
>CAYQGF010000624.1:0-1916 GCA_964416885.1 uncultured Iamiaceae bacterium | reverse complement strand
CCGCCCGGGAGGCCGAGAGCCGGGTGATCCTCCAGGTCCACGACGAGGTGATCCTGGAGGTCGTGCCGAGCGAGCATGACGACGTGGGCGACCTCACCCTCGACGTGATGCGGGGCGCGGCCGACCTCCGGGTCCCGCTGGAGGTCAACCTGGCCTTCGGCCCGACGTGGGCGGAGGCGAAGTAGTGCCGGCCCGGAAGCGTCGCAAGCCGGCCAGCGGGCCGGCCCCCGCCGCCCCCGCGCCGTCGGCGCGTGCCACCCCCGTCGAGGCGCAGGCCAGCGCGGCCCAACTGTTCGCCGAGCGCCAGCAGGCCGAGCGGCGGCGCCAGAGCGAGGAGGCCAAGGCCCGCCGGGCCGCCCAGGAGCGGGAGGACCGGCGCCGGCAGCTCACCCAGGAGAAGGACCGGGCCGCGGCCCACCTCAAGGACGTCCGTCGCCGCGACGCCCCCGGTGCGGCCCGGGCCGAGGCCGAGCTGGCCTACCGCCGCGCCCTCGACGCGCTCATCCGGGACGAGCAGGGCCTCCCGCCCGTCGACGAGGACGAGCCGGGGCCCGACCCCGATCCCGACGCCGCCGGTCCCGATCCCGACGCCGACGCACCCGATCCACCCGCCGATGCCGAACTTTGAGCGGAAAAGACCGCTGAGCGGTCTTTTCCACTCAAAGTTCGAGGGGTAGGGCGGCGTGGGTGACGGTGGGCGCGGGGGCGACCACTGGTTCGAGGGGCTGGCCGACCACCTGGGGGCCGCCTACCTGCGCTACTCGTTCACCAAGGGGACCGAGCAGGAGGTCGGCTTCCTGGTCGAGGTGCTGGGGCTGGAGCCGGGGATGCGGGTCCTCGACGTCGGCTGCGGCCCGGGCCGTCACGCCCACGCCCTCGGGCGGCGGGGGATCGAGGTCCACGGCGTCGACATCAGCGAGCGCTTCGTCGAGGTGGCCCGCCGGGACGCCCCGCCCGGGGTGACCTTCGAGCGCCTCGACGCCCGGGCCCTGCCGTTCGAGGCCAACTTCGACGCCGCCATCTCGCTCTGCCAGGGCGCCTTCGGCCTCCAGGGCGGCCCCGCCGCGGCCCAGGGCACGGGCCGCGACGCCGAGGCCGACCGCACCGGCGACGCCCCGGTCCTGGCCGGCATCGCCCGGGCCCTGCGCCCCGGCGGCCGGGCCGCGGTCAGCGCCTTCTCGTCGTACTTCCAGGTCGCCAACCTGGTCGAGGGCACGACCTTCGACGCCGACGCCGGGGTCGCCCACGAGCAGACCGTCATCAAGGACGAGCAGGGCCGCGACGCCACCACCGACCTCTGGACCACCTGCTTCACGCCCCGGGAGCTGCGCCTGCTGGCCCGGAGCGTCGGCCTGGAGCCCGAGCACGTCTGGTCCGTCGAGCCCGGCCGCTACGCCCGCACCCCTCCCGACATCGAGCACCCGGAACATCTGTTGGTGGCACGGAGGTCCGACCGGTAGCGTTGGCGGGTTCCTGTCCGGGCGCAGCCGCGCCCGGGCTCCGTCGACTCCCTGTCCCTTCGAGAAGAGAATCCGTGTCCGACTCCACCGTCACCCTGCCCGCCCCCGATTCCGCCGAGGACGAGTACGTGCCCCGCACGATCACGCTCGACGACGTGGGCGACGGCTTCGACGCCGCCATCGACGCCTCCATGGTCAGCGTCGAGGACGGCCAGATCGTCGAGGGCCGGGTCGTCAAGGTCGACAAGGACGAGGTCCTGCTCGACATCGGCTACAAGACCGAGGGCGTGATCCCCAGCCGTGAGCTGTCGATCCGCAACGACGTCGACCCGGCCGAGATCGTCTCCCTCGGCGACGAGGTCGAGGCCCTGGTCCTCACCAAGGAGGACAAGGACGGCCGCCTGGTCCTGTCCAAGAAGCGGGCCCAGTACGAGCGGGCCTGGGGCGACATCGAGG
>CAYQGF010000623.1:0-1928 GCA_964416885.1 uncultured Iamiaceae bacterium | reverse complement strand
CACCGCCAACTGCGCCTCGACCTACGTCGGCCGGCGGCGCAAGCACCGCCACGACGAGCTGATCGACGAGCTGGTGGTGGTCGACACCCGGCCCGAGCTCGACCCGGTGGCGCAGGCCGATGCCTCGGACCTCCGCGACCGGGTCGCGGCCGCCCTCGACCAGCTCCCGCCCAAGCTGCGAGCGGTCGTGGTGCTGCGCGACGTCTACGACCTGCCCCACGAGGCCATCGCCGCCGAGCTGGGGATCTCCGAGTCGGCGGCCAAGGTCCGGCTCCACCGGGCCCGCCGCAAGCTCAAGGACCAGCTCTTCCCGCGGGAGGCCCCCGAGGGCGAGGACGGGGAGGACGATCGATGAGCGTCTCGGTGAACGACGCCACCTGCATCGAGCTGGGCGATCGGCTGGCCGCCTCGGGCGGTGACACCAGCGCCCTCGACCGGGCCGCCCGTCGCCACGTCGGGTCGTGCCTGCGCTGCCAGGCCGACCTGGTCCAGCACCGTCGGGTCCTGCGGGCCCTGCGCTCCTTGCGGGAGGACGTGCTGGAACCGGCGCCCGGTCTCGTCACCGAGGTGCTGGCCCACATCGAGGAGGTCGGCGAGCGCCACGCCATCCGGTCGCTCCTCACCGGTCGTCGGGCCGCCTACCTCGGTGGGCTGGCGGCGGCGACCGCGGCGGCCGGGGCCGCCGGGGCACTGGTCCTGGTCAGCCGGGGCAAGGGCCGTCGCCTCCCCCTTGCCGGCTGAGCCATCCGGGGCTCCGGCCCCGAGCGGGGCGTGGACGCCGGGCCCCCGGGCCTGGACCGAGTAGGAGCGGGGCCGCGACCTTGTTAGTCTCGTCCGGTCCGTGCTCCCCCGAGCCGGGCAACCGAGGGCAGTAGCTCAATTGGCAGAGCACCGGTCTCCAAAACCGGCGGTTGGGGGTTCGACTCCCTCCTGCCCTGCTCCATCCCTATCTCTTTCGTCAGGTGCCACTGATGGCGATGAACCGTGAACAGAAGCGCCTCCTGCAGAAGCAGGGTGCTCTCGATGCCGATGGGCAGCCGAAGGCAGAGCGCCGGGCACCCCAGGCGCCCCGGCCGAAGGAGCAGCGCACCAAGCCCCGCCAGTTCCTGCGCGAGGTCCGGGCCGAGCTGCGCAAGGTCTCCTGGCCCACCCGGGCCGAGACCACGAACTACTCGATCATCGTGTTCATCACCATCGTG
Organism: uncultured Iamiaceae bacterium; assembly: GCA_964416885.1. Lineage (GTDB taxonomy): Bacteria > Actinomycetota > Acidimicrobiia > Acidimicrobiales > Iamiaceae > Iamia. Next base: position 729 of record CAYQGF010000623.1, on the reverse strand, counting down.
GTGCTCACCGCCCTCATCGCCGGCGCCGACTTCGGCCTCGGCAAGGCCGTCCTCTGGATCTACGACGCGTGACCTTCCTGTCCCCTGAACCCGAGCCCCAGGACGAGGCGACGCCCGTCGAGGGCCTCACCGCCGTCACCGACACCGCGGTCGAGACCGAGGCCGCCCCGGCGGGCGTCGACCCCGAGACCGGCGAGGTGACCGAGGCCGCCACCGAGGCCGATGCGGCCGACGTCATCGATGCCGAGGACCTGGTCGAGGAGGCCGCCGAGCCGGTCGACAGCCCCTGGAACCGTCCGGGCCGCTGGTACGTGGTCCACACCCAGTCGGGCTACGAGAAGAAGGTCAAGCAGAACCTGGAGGCCCGCACCTCCTCCATGAACATGGAGGGCCGGATCCACGAGGTCGTCATCCCCATGGAGGACGTCGTCGAGATCCGGGGCGGGAAGAAGCAGGTCGTCCAGAAGAAGATGTTCCCCGGCTACCTGCTGGTGCGCTGCCTGCTCGACGACGACTCCTGGTACGTGATCCGCAACACGCCCGGCGTCACCGGCTTCGTCGGGGCCGGCAACAAGCCCTCCCCGCTGCCCCGTCGCGACGTCGAGACCTTCCTCGCGGTCAAGGACGAGGCCGAAGAGGTGCAGACCAAGAAGGGTCGGGCCCGCCTCGAGCACGAGCTGGGCGAGACCGTCCGGGTCAAGGAAGGCCCGTTCGCCAACTTCTCGGGCG
>CAYQGF010000622.1:0-1932 GCA_964416885.1 uncultured Iamiaceae bacterium | reverse complement strand
CCCTCGGTCGGGTAGGCGAGCCGCACCGTCTGGCCCCGCTCGGCGGTGAGCGGGCCGAGGGTGTGCGGCCCCCAGTCCTGGTTCTCCAGCACGAGCTGCTGGCCCGGCTGGAGGCGGATCAGCGACGGCACCAGGTCGTCGCCGCTGCCGTCGACGATCGCCGACCCGGCATCGGTGGGGACGGTCACCCGGTAGGCGTCGGCGGTGCCCGGCGTGTCGCGGTTGGCGACGAACAGGATCAGGGCCGCGAGGGCCGCGGCCACCAGGGCCATCGCCACCACGGCGGTGCCGCGGGAGCGGCCCGGGCCCTCCTCGACGGGCCGGTCGGCGGGCGCCTCCGGCGGGCCGTCGACGCCGAGGGCCTCTTCGGTGGGGTCGGTCACCGCGGTCATCGGCCGGCCGCCTGGTCGGCGCCGCTCACGGCGAGGTCGCTCTGGCCCGGCTCGAGGTCGTAGCGCTCACGGGCGTGGCTGCCCCGGCACCCGCCGCCGTCGGTGCCGCTCTGCTGGCCCAGTTGGCCGTCGAGGACCGGGTTCTCGCCGCTGAACACGCCCCAGGGGCTCTCACAGCCGGGGACGACCCAGGCGTGGCTCATCCAGCCCGCCAGGCCCTCGGACTTGCGGCCGCCGCGGGCCGCGCACTCGGCCTCGGTGGTGGTGGAGTCGCCGATGACGCCACCGGCCCCGACGCACAGCCCGAAGTGGCGGTGGTAGCTGTCGTTGGGCCCGGTGAAGCCCTGGGTGGGGCCGGCGCTGCCCTCGACGCTGACGTAGTAGCTGAGGCCGACGATGGCGGAGTCGTCGTCGGTTCCGTCGTACAGGAGCATCTCGGGCTCGGAGATGTCGAAGGTGCCGTCGACGATGTCGAACTTCATGTAGTGGGCGGCGATCCCGGGCAGGTACGGCGTCACCGGGAAGTAGCCGACCTCGACCGCGTCGGCCACCGTCGGGTATTGGGCGGCGACCGAGCGGGCCTGGTCGAGCTCGGCGGCGAGCTGCTCGCACTGGCCCGGGTCGGTCATCGCCGTCCAGGTCAGCGGGCCGGCGTGGCCCATCGTCGGGGGAGCGGGGACGTTGGTGGCGGTCGGGGCGTCGTGGCCGCCCGACGGGTTGGTCGCGACCCAGCGGCGCCAGGCCTCGTACTCCTCGTCGGTGGCGGTGCTGAGGGCGTCGACCATCTGGGCGGCGGCCACCTCACCGCTCGAGATGCTGGTGAGGCTGATCAGACGGTCGAGGTTCTCGCTCCCCCGGCCCTGGAGCGGCTCGGCGCCGGCGACCCGGGTGACCGCGCCGGGGGCCTCCATGGTCATGGCGCCGCCGGTGTAGGTGTCGACGCCCATCGCCAGGGCCTCGTCCCAGTAGGCCTGGGGGTTGAAGCTCAGGTCGCAGCGAGCCCGGTCGATGCGCAGCATGTCGGCGGCGTGGTCGCCGGCCGCGGCGTTGGCGGTGCTGGCCGCGGCCGACCCGCCGTGGCTGTGGCCGTGCCCGTCGCCGGCGGCCGCGGGCGCGGCGCCCGAGGCCGACGAGCTGGCGACCTGCACCGGCTGGGCCGGCTCGGGGGTGACGACCACGACCGAGGCGAGGGCCAGCGCCCCGACCCCGAAGGCGGCGGCCAGGGGGGCCGGCACCCGGAGGGCGCGCGGCGCGGTCAGCAGGCCGACGGCCCCGGTGACCGCGGCGGCCTGGAGCCCGGCGCTGGTCAGGTCGACGACCCCCGGCGCCTCGGCCACGCCGTTGTAGGGCTGGAAGGGGAGGCCCTTGGTGCGGCTCCAGGCCCAGACCGCGGTGGCGGCGACGTTGACCACGATGGCGGCCAGGGCGACCTGCTTGGTCGACCGGCGGCTCACCAGCGCGGCGGCCACCGCCACCTGGAGCAGCCCGGTGAGGGCGAAGCCGATCGGCACGATGATGTCGCCGGCGTTGTGCTCGGACA
>CAYQGF010000621.1:0-1936 GCA_964416885.1 uncultured Iamiaceae bacterium | reverse complement strand
GGCCAGCAGGTGGGCGGGATGGACGCCTTCAACATCGAGCTCACCGGCAACGGCCACTTCGTGTGCTGCTCCCAGGGCGCCCCGCTGGTGATGAACGTCGACCCGTCGAACTACTACTTCGCCGATGCCGACGCCGTCCTCGGGTGGTCCTCGTCGCTCGCGGTGAGCATGCAGGCCGCGGTCACCAGCTCGTCGGTCCGGTCGCTGCGCGCCAACACCGGCGAGGGCTGGCAGATGAACTTCAGCGGCGAGGGCCAGGTCATCGTCCAGCCGGCCGAGATGCTCCCGCCGTTCAACGCCATCGCCACCAACGCCCAGGGCGTCCCCCAGAGCCTGGGCGACCTCTTCGGCTCCGGCCTCGCCGGCAACAACCCCTTCGGCGGCCGCTAGGCCATGGTCGGTGGGCGTCCGCTGTCGCCCACCGACCGTCAGCCGGCCGGTTGGCCGAGGTCGAGGCGGCCGAGCTCGCCGCCGTCGAGGCCGTGAGCGATGGCCTCGCCCGCCGGGACCTGGCCCGGACGCCGCCCGGGCAGATGGGCGACCCAGCCCCGGTGGCCCCCGCCCATGACGAACGTGACCTCCACCGGCTGGTCCGAGCCGTCCAGCCGGACCTCGACATCGGTGACCTCCGGGTCGAGACCACCGAACGCGACCCACCCGTCGCCGCCGTCGGCCTGCACGCTCGAGCCGTTGAAGGGGCTGGCCGCCGAGGCCTCGTCCGATCCGCCCGACGTCCCCCACCCGAGCCCCCACGTCCGGCGCGGCGGCGGCAGGATCGCCAGCTCGAGGTAGTCGTCGTCGGTCGTCTCGACGAGCGCCCAGGCGATCCCGTCGTCGAACCTCCCGCGACCGACGACGACGGTGCCGGGCTGGGCCAGCCTGGTCTCGAAGATCTCCTGCCGGAGACCGGCGAGGTCGTCGGGGGCCACCACCTCGAGCTCGTCGGCCAGCTGCAAAAGGACGGCGGCGTCGATCCCCTCGACCCCGAGGAGCTGGACGACCTCCCCGGGTCGCTCCTCCCAGGTGAGCATCACCGTCTCCGGGCCGTCGAGCACGTCGGCGGCGAGCCGGGCCACGACCGCCTCGTGGCCCCGCACCTCGACCTCGTCGACTCGGTCGGTGACCAACGCGGGGACCCGGTCGTCGACGGTGCCCCCGGTCGACACCGCCACCGTGACCTGGCCCCCATCACCGTAGGAGGTCGCCGCCCACCCGACCGGCGGGGCGCCGGGATCCCGCACCACGGCGACACCGGGGCCGAGCTCCTCCGACCGCACGTCGCCGAGGTGGGACCAGCCGTCCGGAAGGGTCGCCGCCGGGACGGTCGCCCGGTCCCCGTCGACCACCACGGCCCCGGCGGCGGCGAGCAGCGCGTCCTCCTCGGCACCGATCGCCACCACGGTCACCAGGGCCTCGCCGACCACGACGAAGAGGTCGTCCCCCGGCCCGGTGCCCTCCCCGCGCCAGGCCCTCCGCCCATCGACGTCGAAGGTCGCCATCGCCGCCGGGTCGGGACCGCTCGTCACCCCGCCGGGCTCGACCCGGGCGTAGACGGCCAGGGCAGGCGCGTCCGGGCCGTAGAAGGCGATCGGGCCGGTCGGTCCCAGCACCCCGTCGACGGCATCGTCGGGCAGCGACCGGTCGAAGGTGGTGCTCAGGGTGAGGCCCTGGACCTCGGTCGGCAGGACCAGCCGCTGGGGGTCGCCGGCGACAACGGCGGTCGGCGGCTCGTCGTCGTCGGCACCGAGGGCGACCACGGCGACCGCGGCGCCGAGCAGCACCAGCACCGTGGCGGCGATGACGATCGGCCGACGGCTGCGGGGGCCACGGTCCCCGTCGACGGGGATGCGCACGACGTCGGGGTCGAAGAGCGGGACGGGACGGTCGGCGACGGCGGCGCGGACGCCGGTGGCGGCGGCCCGGCCCCGGGTGTCGA
>CAYQGF010000620.1:0-1946 GCA_964416885.1 uncultured Iamiaceae bacterium | reverse complement strand
GGACCGCGGTGGGCATCGTGGCCTTCATCCTCACCCTGGTCGTGGTGAAGCGGCCGCGGGACCTCGAGCGCTACCGCTACAGCGCGGCCCTCGTCGCCATCGTGTTGATCATGGTCCCGCTGCTGCCGGTCATCGGGCTCAACCTCAACGGCGCCCGCATCTGGATCCGCGCCGGGCCGTTCACCTTCCAGCCCGGCGAGGTGGCCAAGATCCTGCTCGCCATCTTCTTCGCCGGCTACCTGGTCGAGAAGCGGGAGCTGCTGGCCCTGGCCTCGTGGCCCCGCAGCCGGCCGATCCTCCCCGACCCCAAACACCTGGGCCCGGTGATGGTGGCGTGGGGGATGGCGCTGCTGATCATCATGGCCGAGCGCGACCTCGGCACCGCCCTGCTGTTCTTCGCCCTGTTCATGGTGATGCTGTGGGTCGCCACCGGGCGGGCCCGCTACCTGCTGGTCGGGGGTGGGCTGTTCATGTTCGGCGCCTTCGTGGCCTTCCTGCTCTTCAGCCACGTCAAGGTCCGGGTCGACAACTGGATCGACCCCTACGCCGACCCGCAGGGCGGCGGCTTCCAGATCCTCCAGGGCTGGTTCGCCCTGGCCGACGGGGGCATCGCCGGCCGGGGCCTCGGGCTGGGCCTCGGGAACAAGGTGCCGGAGGCCGAGAACGACTTCATCTTCGCCATCATCGGCGAGGAGCTGGGCCTGCTCGGCACCACCGCGATCCTGGTCTGCTTCCTGCTGATCGTCGGCTCCGGGCTGCGGATCGCCCTGCGCCAGACCGCCTCCTTCGAGAAGCTCCTGGCGACCGGGCTCACCACCCTGATGGGCGTGCAGGCGTTCATCATCCTCGCCGGCGTGACCCGGGTCCTGCCCCTCACCGGCGTCGTGCTCCCCTTCGTGTCCTTCGGCGGCTCCGCCCTGCTGGCCAACTACGTGCTGCTGGCCCTGCTGATCCGGCTCTCCGACGACGCCAACGAACGGGAGATCCGTCGGGCCCGCCGCGCCCACATCCCCGCAGGGGCTGCGGCATGAATTCCATGGACACGCAGATCAAGAAGCTGGGCATCGCCCTGACGGTCTGCTTCGGGATCCTCTTCCTCCAGCTCAACTACGTGCAGATCTTCGCCGCGGGGCGGATCAACGAGCGGAGCAACCGGGCCGAGGAGCGCCAGGCCCGGCTCCCCCGCGGCGACATCCTCTCGGCCGACGGCGTGGTGCTGGCCCACTCCGAGCCCTCCGCCAACGGGTCGCGGTTCGACCGCTTCTACCCGGAGGGCCAGCTGTTCGGCGGGGTCACCGGGTACCTGAACCGCAACTTCGGCGCGACCGGTGTCGAGGCCAGCTACGGCCAGGACCTCACCGGCACCAACCCCGGGCTCGACCTGGACTCGCTGTCGGAGGTCTTCGACGACACGGCCCGCTACCGGAACGTCCAGCTCACGCTGTCGGCGGCGGTGCAGCGCGTCGCGGCCGACCAACTGGGCGACCGCCGGGGTTCGGTGGTGGCCCTCGACCCCCGCACCGGTGCCATCGACGCCATGGTGAGCTTCCCCACCTTCGACCCCGGCCCGCTGTCGACCAGCGACGAGACGGCCAACGACGTCAAGACGGTGCTCGACGCCGACCCCGCCAAGCCGCTCCTGTTCCGGGCCTACCGGGAGCGCTACTTCCCGGGCTCGACGTTCAAGGTCGTCACCGCGGCGACCGGCGTGGAGCGGGGCCAGGTCGACGTCGACCGGCCGGTGTACCCGGAGACGAGCAGCTTCGACATCGACTTCACCGACCGGGACCTGCGCAACTTCGACGGCACCACCTGCGGCGGCACCCTGTTCGAGCTGCTCCGGGTGTCCTGCAACACCGGCTTCGCCCAGATGGGGGTGGAGATCGGCGGGACCAACCTGGCCGACGGGGCCCGGCGGTTCGGGTTCAACGAGGACGTCCCGATCG
>CAYQGF010000619.1:0-1948 GCA_964416885.1 uncultured Iamiaceae bacterium | reverse complement strand
CCTCGGCCAGTGGCAGGTCTACGAGCTGCTCGGCGCCCTGGTCCACGACGCCGTGGCCGCCCTCGACGACTGACGCCGAAGCCCGGTCGCCTCGACATCACCGACGCTCGGCCCGAGCGCGCCGGGCCATCCCCTCCGGCGATCGCCATCGGGCGGCGGGGGCCGAGGCGGCTACGGTCGACGGGTCGCCCTTCGGGGTGGCAGGCCCCCGTCGTCCAGCGGCCCAGGACATCGGCCTTTCAAGCCGGCAACGCGGGTTCGAATCCCGTCGGGGGTGCTCATTTCGCGGGTGGGGTCGTGCTCAGCGGGTCGGGGGAGCGGCCTCGAGGTGCTCCTTGAGCCGGCCCAACTGCGTCTCGATGTGGGCGTTGTTGGCGCCGGGACGGTTGACGATGCCGGACCAGGCCAGGGCCACGGGGATCGACCACAGGGGCATGCGGACCCAGCTGCGGACCGTCACCGTGCTGCCGTCGTGGGCCGGCTCGATGTCGTACTGCCAGCGAGAGATCGGGATGGACCGGGAGATCGGCTTGGCCACGTGGAGGCGGACGTCGTAGGCGAACCGACGGTCGGGGTCGAGGTCGGTCACCCGGCAGGTCGTGGTCCATCGCCGTCGGCCGTTGCGGTTGTGGCCGAGGAACTCGGCCCCGACCTCCGCCCGGGCGGCGCCGCCGAGCCACTCCACCGTGTCGAGCTCGTCGGCCAGCGACGCCATGAGCACCGGGTCGCTGACGACCGGGAACGTCTCGGGCGGCGGGGCGTCGATCCAGCTCCGGCCGGTGGAGAAGGGGTCGTCGAAGTCCATCCCCTCCCTCTATATTGAAGTATACAAGCAAAAGTCAAGTAACGAGGAGGCGGTGACGGTGACGACCAAGCGGTCCTACGGCCAGTACTGCGGCCTGGCCCGCGCCCTCGACGTGGTGAGCGGTCGATGGAGCCTGCTCATCGTGCGCGAGCTGCTCGTCGGTCCCGCCCGCTACGGACAGCTCCAGGCCGGCCTGCCCGGGATCTCCACCAACCTGCTGGCCGAGCGCCTGCGGGAGCTGGAAGCAGCCGGCGTGGTCGAGCGCCGGCTCGACACCGAGAGCAACGGCGTCGCCTACGCCCTCACGCCCTGGGGCCACGAGCTGCGCGGCCCGATCGCGGCGTTGGTGAACTGGAGCACGCCCCTCATGGTCTCCGGTCCCGGCGGCGACAGCTTCCGCCCCCACTGGCTGGTGGTGGCGCTCGAGTCGCTGTTGGGCGGCCGCCGGGCCGACGTCCCGGCGATCGTCGGTGTCGAGGTCGACGGCACGGTCGTCACCGTGCGCGTCGACGAGACGGGGCCTCGCGTCACGCTCGACGGCGCGGGGCAGCCCGAGACCGTGCTCCGCGCCGACGCCGCAGTCGTGCTGGGCCTGGCGGCGGGCCTGGTGCCGGTCGAGCAGGCGGTCTCGGCGGGCGAGCTGCGCGGCGACGAACAGGACCTCGCCGCGGTGTTCGGAGCGCCGGAGCCGGTCGGCTCCCCTCCACCCGGCCCCGGGTAAGTCCGGCGATGGGCGCCGGGGCGACGTGGGAAGGTGGCTCCATGACGACGGGCGTGCTCCATCTGTCGATCCCGGTGACCGACCTGGCGGCGGCGAGGGCCTTCTACGAGTCCGCCCTCGGGTGCGAGGTCGGACGGGTGCGGGACCGGTGGCTCGACGTCTGGTTCTTCGGGATGCAGCTCACCCTCCAGGAACGGCCCGACGAGGTGCCGGCCCCCGGCGAGCAGGGCGTCCGCCACTTCGGCGTGGCCCTCGACGACCGGGAGGCGTTCGTCGCCGTGATCGAGCGGCTGCACCGCCACGACGTGCGCTGGCTGGCCGAGCCGACCGTCCACACCGCAGCCGAGCTCAGCGGCAAGGTCGGGGCCAAGGTCGCCGACCCGAGCGGCAACGTCATCGAGCTCAAGTACTACGACGACGCC
>CAYQGF010000618.1:0-1951 GCA_964416885.1 uncultured Iamiaceae bacterium | reverse complement strand
GTCCCAATGTTCAAGTGCGGCTTCGACCGATCGAACTTCTCCTTGGCCATTCTGGTGATTCTTTCCTCTGTGGTGACTGTGTGTCGTTGACGGGACGTGGGTGGGCGAACTGACCCGGGCTACTCGCCGCGGATCCGCTTGACGATCTCTTCCTGGACGGAAGCGGGCGTCTGCTGGTAGGAGTCGAACTGCATCGAGTACGTGGCTCGACCCTGGGTGCGCGACCGGAGGTCGGTAGCGTAACCGAACATCTCCGACAGGGGCACGGTGGCGGTGACCACCTGGCTGTTGCCCCGCTGGGTCATTCCGCCGACCTTGCCTCGCCGGGAGGAGAGGTCGCCGATGACGTCGCCCATGTAGTCCTCGGGCGTCACGACCTCGACGGCCATGATCGGCTCGAGCAGCACCGGCTTGGCCTTGCGGGCCGCCTCGCGGAAGCCCATGGTGCCGGCGATCTTGAACGCCATCTCCGAGGAGTCGACGTCGTGGGCCGAACCGTCGACCAGGATGGCCTTGACGTCGACGGTGGGGAACCCGGCGAGCACGCCCGAGGTCATGGCGGCCTGGATGCCGGCATCGACCGAGGGGATGAACTCCTTGGGGATGCGGCCACCGGTGATCTTGTCCTCGAACTGGTAGCCGCCACCGGGGCCGGTGGGCTCGAGCTCGATGACGATGTGGGCGAACTGGCCCGAACCACCGGTCTGCTTGACGTGGCGGTAGACGACCTTGCCGGTGTTCTCGGTGATCGTCTCGCGGTAGGCGACCTGCGGCTTGCCGACGGTGGCGTCGACGTTGAACTCCCGCAGCATGCGGTCGACCAGCACCTCGAGGTGCAGCTCGCCCATGCCGGAGATGACCGTCTCACCGGTCTCCTCGTCGGAGCGGACCTGGAAGGTCGGGTCCTCCTCCGAGAGGGAGTAGAGGGCCTTGCCCATCTTGTCCTGGTCGGCCTTGGTCTTGGGCTCGACGGCGACGTGGATCACCGGCTCGGGGAACTCGAGGCTCTCGAGCACCACGCCGGCCTTCTCGTCACACAGGGTGTCGCCGGTGCGGGTGTCCTTGAAGCCGATGCCGGCCACGATGTCGCCGGCCTCGATGTAGTCGAGGTCCTCACGCTGGTTGGCGTGCATGAGGAGCAGGCGGCCGACCCGCTCCTTCTTGCCGGTGCGGCTGTTGAGGACGGTGTCGCCCTTGTTCAGCTTGCCCGAGTAGACCCGGAAGTAGGTGAGCTTGCCGTGGGGGTCGGCGACGATCTTGAAGGCCAGGGCCGAGAAGGGCTCGTCGATGCTGACCTTGCGCTCGACCTCCTCGTTGCCCTTGAGCGACACGCCCTGCACCGGCGGGGTGTCGAGCGGCGAGGGCATGTAGTCGACGACGGCGTCGAGCAGGGGCTGCACGCCCTTGTTCTTGAACGAGGACCCGAGCAGGACCGGCACCAGGCCGTCGGAGATCGTGGCCTTGCGGATCACGGTCCGGAGCTCGGCCGGGTCGATCTCCTCCTCCTCGAGGATCTTCTCCATGAGGTCGTCGTCGTAGTTCGACAGGACATCGAGGAGCTGCTCGCGGTACTCGTCGGCCTGGTCCTGGAGGTCGGCCGGGATGTCGGTGACGTCGAACTTGGCGCCCAGCTCCTCGTCCTGCCAGACGACGGCCTTCATCTCGACCAGGTCGACCACACCGGCGAAGTTGCCCTCGGCCCCGATCGGGATCTGCAGGATGGCGGTGGTGGCGCCCAGGCGATCGACGATCGAGTCGGCGGCCTTGAAGAAGTCGGCGCCGAGCCGGTCCATCTTGTTGACGAAGCACATCCGGGGCACGCCGTACTTGTCGGCCTGCTTCCAGACGGTCTCGGTCTGGGGCTCGACGCCGGCGACGCCGTCGAAGACGGCGACGGCGCCGTCGAGGACGCGCAGCGAGCGCTCGACCTCGACGGTGAAGTCGACGTGGC
>CAYQGF010000617.1:0-1967 GCA_964416885.1 uncultured Iamiaceae bacterium | reverse complement strand
AGGCGATGCACCACCTGACGAGCGTCTACAGCCGACACACCAACGACCGGCTGGGCCGCGACGGCCCACTGTTCCGGGGCCGGTTCCACTCGATCCCGGTCGAGACCGACGAGTACCTGCTCTGGGTCACCCGCTACATCCACCGCAACCCGCTCGACCGGCCGGGCGTGGGGTCACCGGCCGACTATCGATGGTCGAGCTACCGCGCCTACCTCGGAAGGCGCCCGGTCGCCGGCTTCCTCGACCTGGCGCCGGTGATGGCGCTGCTCGGCGGGGACCGGAGCGAGCTGGTCGCGCTCACCGAGGACGACAGGGGTGACGAACGGCCACGACGGGACCTCCTGTCGGTCGGCGACGTCAGGCGCCTCGTCGACTGCGCCCTGGCGGTCGACGACCTGCGGCACCGGCCCGACTCGGGCCGGCGGCCGAGCCTCCACCGGACGCTGATGGTCCTCCTGGCCGCGCGCACCGACGATCGCCACCTCCGACGGTTCCTGCTCGACGCGCTCAGCCCTCCCTCGGACGAGGCGTGGCGCGTCGCGGTCAGCCGGGCCGAACAACGCCTGGGCCACGACCCGGTGATCGCCCGGGCCCTCGCATGGCTCGAGCGCGAGCTGGCGTACGGGACGTGCCTGGCACCAACCGTACGCGGCCCGGCCGGTCCGCGGGCGCTGGTCAGTAGGTGACGAGCGACGTGATGGGGAGGTCGCCGAGGACGGCCCGACCGGCGAGGGCGCGCAGCTCGACCAGGAAGGCGAAGCCGGCGACCTCGGCCCCGAGCCGCTCGACCAGCCGGGCGGTGGCCGCCGCGGTGCCGCCGGTCGCGATGACGTCGTCGAGGACCAGGACCCGCTCCCCCGCCCCGACCGCGTCGGCGTGGGCCTCGAGGGTGTCGGTGCCGTACTCGAGGGCGTAGCTCTCCGACTCCACCCGCCACGGGAGCTTGCCCGGCTTGCGCACCGGCGCGAAGCCGACGCCCAGGGCCAGGGCCACCGGCGGACCGAGCAGGAAGCCCCGGGCCTCCATGCCCAGCACCCGGTCGACGGCACCCACCTCCCGGTGCACGGCGTCGGCCAGGCCCGTCACGGCGCGGGCCAGGCCGGCGGCGTCGCCCAGCAACGGCGTGATGTCCCGGAAGACGACGCCCGGCTCGGGGAAGTCCGGGATGGCCCGGATCAGCCGGGCGATGTCGGCGGGGTCGGACGTGGCGCCGGCCCCGGCGCTCACCTGGTCTTGCCCTTCTTGCGGGGCCGGGGCGGGGGCGACCCCTTCGGGCGGGCCGGCGGCGCGCCCTTGGCCGCCGGGGCGTCCTTCCCGAGCGCCACCGCGGCGGTCGCTTCCTCGCCCGCCTCGGCCGGCGCGGTCGGGTCGGCCGATCCCGTCGTCTTCTCGATGCGGGCCCGGAGGGCGGCGTAGCGGGGCTCGCGCTCCTTCAGCAGCGCCAGGAGCGGCGAGGCGATGAAGATCGACGAGTAGGCCCCCGAGAGCTGGCCGATGAACAGCGCCAGGCCGAACTCCTGGAGCGTCGCCGCACCGAGGGCCAGGGACCCGACGATCAGCACCGACAGGATCGGGATGATCGCCGTGATCTGGGTGTTGAGCGACCGCATCAACACCTCGTTGAGCGACCGGTCGACCATCTGCGTGTAGGTCATCCGGCTGTTGGCGGTGAGCAGACGGGTGTTCTCGTCGACCCGGTCGAACACGACGATGCCGTCGTAGATCGAGAAGCCGAGGATGGTGAGGAAGGCCACGACCGTCGCCGGTGTCACCGGGAGCTGGAGGATGGCGTAGGTGCCGATCACGACCAGGATGTCGTGGATCAGGGCCCCCAGCGTGGCCAGGGCCATCCGGAACTCGAAGCGGATCGTGATGTAGATCCCGATCGCGATCAGGAACACCACGAGGGCCTGGATCGCCTTGCGGGAGATCTCCTCGCCCCACGACGCCCCGACGCTGCGCACCAC
>CAYQGF010000616.1:0-1971 GCA_964416885.1 uncultured Iamiaceae bacterium | reverse complement strand
CCATCACCAGGTCGGCGTCGAGCAGGTCGATGTTCTCCAGGCTGAGCTTCACCCGGCCGGGTGCGTCGTCCTCGGCGTCGGTGATGGCGGGGGCGATCGTGAGCCCGAGCTCGCCGAAGAGGACGTTGGCGCCGTCGGCGGGGTCGGAGAGCACGTACATGGCGTCGCCCGGGACGTAGTTGGCGAAGGTGAAGTCCCGGCCCGCCAGCCCGGGGAGGTCCTCGGCGACGGCGGCGACCTCACCCTCGACCCCAGCCACCAGGTCGGCGGCGGCCTCGGGCTGGCCGAGGACCTGGCCCGCGGTCCCGGCGATGTCCTGCCAGGTGTCGACCTCGCTGTCGCTGAGGGGGGCGATCGTCGGGGCGATCTCGTTCAGGTCGTCGTAGGCGGCCTGGTCCTCGGCCAGGTAGGTGACGACGATCAGGTCGGGGGCGAGGCCGACGACGTTCTCCAGGAGGTTGGTGCGGTCGGCGGTGCTGGTGGCCACCAGCTCGGTCGAACCGTCGAGGCCCTCCTGCCATGGGAGCGCCGCACCGGTGCTGATGTCGGCCAGGTGCCCGACCAGTGGGGCGTCGAGGGCGGCGAGGACGTCGGTCCACTGGAGGTCGAGCGACACGATGCGCTCGGGGCGCTCGCGGACCTCGGTCGAGCCGTAGCGGTGCTCGATCGTGACCGGCTCGAAGCCGGCGGCCTCGGCGGGGGCGGTGGTGGTGCTGGCGTCGGCACCGGCCTCGTCCTCGTTGCTGCTGCCGCTGCACCCCACCAGGAGGGCGAGGAGGAGCAGGGGGGCCAGGACGGCGAGGAGAGCGGGACGGCGGCACGGACGAGGCGTCGGCATGCCGGTCATCCAAACGGGTCGGGCCCCCTTGCCGCAAGGCCCCCTAACACCTGAGGTCAGGGGTGGCATACGCTCGGACCATGACCGCTCTCGTCGTCAGCCCGCCCGGCGGTGGTTGGGTCGACCACATCGTGTGGGGGGCACCCGACACCGCGGCCGCCGCCGAAGCCCTGGCCGACCGCACCGGCGTCCAGGCCCAGCCGGCCAGCACGCCCCGCGACAGCAGCTACCCGACCTCCAGCCGCGGCCTGGCCCTCGGGGGCGAGCGCTTCCTCGAGGTCTACGGCCCCAACCCCGACTACGACGGCGGTCCCCATGCCATGCACGACATGCTGGCGAACCTGCCCGAGCCCCGGCTGCTGGTGTGGTTCGCTCGGGTCGCCGACCTGGCCGCCGCCGGGGCCGCCCTCGCCGCGGCCGGGACACCGCTGACGCCGATGCTCGACGAGTGGGCGCGCACCGACGCCGCCTCGTTCCGCAACGGCTACCTGACCGACCACCTCTTCGACCCGTCGGTCCCCTTCCTGATCCAGTGGCGTGACCGCCTCGACATGGACGAGCGGATGGCCGGCGGGCTCGACCTGGTCGACCTCACCGTCGTCGCCTCCGACCCCGATCGCACCGCCGCCGTCCACACCACCCTCGGGCTCACCGTCCCGATCGAGCCCGGCCCGGCCGACGGCTTCCGCATCACCCTCGACACCCCGAAGGGACAGGTCACCCTGTGAGCCCCATCACGTCCGTCCTCTCCGACACCGAGGCGCTGGAGGGTGCGGTCGGCGCCCGGCCGGCCACGCACCACCTCAAGTCGATCGCCGACCTCGACCCGCACTGCGAGGCGATCCTGGCCGCCTCGCCGCTGGCGGCCCTCGGCGCCCGGGCCGGCGACGGCACCCTCCACACCGCCCTGGTCGGCGGGGCGCCCGGGAGCCTGGGCGTCGCCGGCCCGACCCGTCTGGTGCTGCCCGGCACCGGCCACCTCGACGTCCCCGACCGCACCCCGGCCGGGCTGCTCGTCCTCGTCCCCGGCTACGGCGAGACCCTGCGGGTCAACGGCCGGCTCCGCACCGGCGCCGACCCCCACCTGGAGGTCGAGGAGGCCTTCCTGCACTGCGCCAAGGCGGTGATCCGCT
>CAYQGF010000615.1:0-1975 GCA_964416885.1 uncultured Iamiaceae bacterium | reverse complement strand
TGGTTGACTCACCCTCCGTGAAGCAGTCGATCGACAGCGGGTGGGACGACCACCCGAGCGAGCCCGACGACCAGGAGGACACCCCGCCGGTCTGGTGGATCGTCAAGGTGGTCGACGATGTGGAGGGGATCGACGACCTGCGGGTCCAGGTCACGCTCGAGGTCCCGGGCACCCAGGAGCGGGTGACGGCCCACCTGGCCGCCCCCACCGCCCGGAAGGTGCGGGCCGCCCTGGCCACCGCCCTGCGGACCGTCGGAGAACCGATCGACTGACCGTCCGGAGGGCCTCAGGCCGAGGTGGCACTGCGCTTGCCGGCCCGACGGCGGTCGGGCTCGGTCAGGAGCCGCTTGCGGATGCGGATGGCGTCGGGGGTGACCTCGACCAGCTCGTCGTCGGCGATCCACTCGATCGCCGTCTCCAGGGTGTGCACCCGGGGCGGGGCCAGCTTGGCCGCCTCGTCGTGGCTGTGGGTGCGGATGTTGGTCTTCTGCTTCTCCCGCACCGCGTTGACCACCATCTCGCCGGCCCGGGCCGCCTCGCCGATCACCATGCCCTCGTAGACCGTCTCGCCCGCGCCGACGAACAGCTCGCCCCGCTGCTGGAGGTTGTCGAGGGCGTGGCTGGTGGTCCGTCCGGCCCGGTCGGCCACCATCGCACCCCCCATCCGGTGGGGCAGGTCGCCGGCCCACTCCATCCACCCGGCGTGGTGGGTGTGGAGCAGGGCGGTGCCCCGGGTGGCGGTGAGGAGCTGGCCCCGGAACCCGACCAGGCCGCGGGCCGGCGCCTCGAAGGTGACGACGGTGCGGCCGGTGTCGCCGGGGCGCAGGTCGCTGACGCGGCCCTTGCGGGGGGCGAGGGCCTGGGTGACGGTGCCGACGTGGTCGTCGGGGACGTCGACGACGCCCCGCTCGAGCGGCTCGTGGCGCTTCCCGTTGACCTCCTTGAGGATCACCTCGGGCCGGCTGACCTGGACCTCGTAGCCCTCCCGGCGCATGGTCTCGATCAGGACCGCCAACTGGAGCTCTCCCCGCCCGGCGACCTCGATGACGTCGGGCGAGTCGGTGTCGGTCACGCGGATCGACACGTTGCCCAGGACCTCGCGGGCCAGGCGCTCCCGGATCTGCCGGGACGTCACGAACTGGCCGACCTGACCGGCCAGGGGCGAGGTGTTCACGCCGAAGGTCATCCGCAGCACGGGCTCGTCGACGCTGAGGCGGGGCAGCGGCTCGGGCGTGGCCGGGTCGGCGAAGGTGTCGCCGATCTCGACCTCCGGGAACCCGGCGATCACGAACAGGTCGCCGGCGACGCGGTCCTCGACGTCGTCGCGCCCGATGCCGGTGAAGCCCTGGAGGGCCGCCGGGCGGCGGGTGACGGCCGGCGCGCCCTCGCCCACCTCCTCGTCGAGGAGGGCGAGCTGCTGGTCCTTGCGGAGGGTGCCCCGCACCACCCGACCGACGGCGAGCCGGCCCAGGTAGTCCGAGGCGTCGAGGTTGGTGACCAGGGCCTGGAGGGGGGCGTCGCGATCACCGCCGTGGGCGGGGATGGTGTCGACGATCGCCCGGAAGAGGGGGGTCAGGTCGTCGTCGGGGCCGGGCAGGCCGATCCCCTCGATCGCCCTCCCGTCCCGGGCGATGGCCGACAGCACCGGGAAGTCGATGTCGTCGGCGTCGGTGGCCAGGTCGAGGAACAGCTCCTCGACCTCGGACAGCACCTCGTCGGGACGGGCGTCGGCGCGGTCGACCTTGTTGATCACCACCACCGTCGGGAGCCCCTGGGCCAGGGCCTTGGAGAGCACGTAGCGGGTCTGGGGCAGGGGGCCCTCGGCCGCGTCGACCAGCAGCAGGACGCCGTCGACCATGGCCAGGGCGCGTTCGACCTCGCCCCCGAAGTCGGCGTGGCCAGGGGTGTCGACCAGGTTGACCTTGACGTCGCCCCAGGTCACCGAGGCGGCCTTGGCCAGGATGGTGATGCCCCG
>CAYQGF010000614.1:0-1977 GCA_964416885.1 uncultured Iamiaceae bacterium | reverse complement strand
GGTGAGGTCGAGGTCGAGCCCGAACCGCCCGCTCAGGGCGACGGCGCAGCCGAAGGCGATCGGCCGGCGGCCCCAGCGGGTGACGTGGGCGCCCAGCACCGAGGCCGGTAGGAGGTGCGACGCCCCCCACTGGATCCGCACCCGGTCGACGGGGTCGGTGTTGTCCGAGGTCCACAGCTCGTGGAACCACCGCAGGGTGTCGAGGTCGGAGCGCCCACCACCGGACGCGCAGGCCATCAGCTCGACCTCGGGGTGGCGCCGGGCGACCTCGGCCATCACCTCCCGGGTGGCCTCGACCCGGTCGATCGGCAGATGGCTCTGGCGGTCGGCGGGGAGGACCCCCGAGCCGGGCTCGGTGATGTCGCGGTTGGCGTCCCACTTCAGGTACGAGATGCCGGGGTGCTCGGTGAGGGCCCGGTCGATCGTGCCGACGACGAAGTCCCGCACCTCGGGCCGGCACAGGTCGAGCACGAGCTGGTTGCGCTCCTCCCGCCGGTCCCGCCCCGGCTCGCCGATGACCCAGTCCGGGTGGGCCTCGTACAGGGCCGACGCGGCGTTGACCATCTCGGGCTCGACCCACAGCCCGAACCGCATCCCGGCCGCCAGGGTGTGGTCGATGAGGGGCTGGAGCCCGTCGGGGAGCTTGCGCCGGTCGACCTCCCAGTCGCCCAACCCGGTCGTGTCGTCGTCGCGGGGGTGGGCGGTGCCGAACCAGCCGTCGTCGAGCAGGAACAGCTCCCCGCCGAGGGCCGCGGCGGCATCGACCTGGGCCGCGAGCCCGTCGGGGTCGAGGGCGAAGCCCACCGCCTCCCAGGTGTTGACGACCGTGGCCCGGATGCCGTCGCCGTCCCGCACCACGTGGTCGCGGGTGAAGCGGTGCAGCCGCCGGCTGGTCTCCCCGGTGCCGGTGGCCGACCAGGTCCAGACGACCGACGGGGTGACGAGCCTCTCCCCCGGGGCCAGCACCCGTTCGGCCCCCACGTGCTGGCGACCGGCCACCAGGCGCTGGTGCCCGTGCGGCGAGACCTCGGCGTCGAAGCGGACGTCGCCGCCCCACCGGACGGTGCCGGCGAGGACGGTACCCTCGTCCTCGGTGCCCTCGCCGTCGGGCGACCACAGCACCACGGGGGGCCGGTACAGCGAGGTGCGGACCCCGCCGAACGAGGCGACGGTCTTGGTCCCCGGCGAGAGCCGCTCGGTGGTCGGCGTCCACTCCGCGGCCCAGCCGCCGCCCCAGTGGGTGAGGTGCGGAGCCGGCCCGCCCAGCGCCGGCGCACCCGACGCGGCCTGGTGCAGCCGCACCGGAGCGTCGCCGGTGTTGCTCACCTCGACCCACTGCTCCAGCAGGCTCAGAGCGGGCCAGGTCCGGTACCGGAGGACGACCTCCAGCGGCGCCACCCGGTCGACGAGGGTGACGGTGTGCTCGGTCCCGTCAGCCAGGGCCTCGGACGCGTGCGCCACGAACCGGAGCCGAGTGGCGACCGCGCCGTCGGCGTGGGTGACCCGCAGCGCCGGTTCCCGCAGCGGCTCCTCCCCGAAGGTCGGGAGGGCCAGGGGGAACAGCGCGGTCGGCAGCTCGGGCCGGGGCGGGAGCGCGCCCGCCGGGCCGAAGGCGACCTGGTGCAACCGACCGTCGTCGCCGACGGCCAGCACCAGCCGGGTCTCGCCGGCCTCGATCTCGATCTCGTTCTCGCTCACGCCGGCGAGCCTGGCACGCGCGCCCGACCACTCGGGAGGACGACGACACACAATGGGGTCAGACCCCGTTGTGTGTCGTCGGTCAGTAGCGGAGGCCGGGGGCGCGGGTCTTGAAGACGTCGGTGGCGAGCTGGGTGCCGAGCTTGGTGGCGTCCCAGCGCTTGCCGCCGTTGGAGATGCTGGTGCCGTTGCTCCAGCCCTCCATCAGCACGATGTCCTCGGCGACGGCCCGGATCACCTGCCCGGTGACGTGGCTCGCCTCGTCGCTCGCCAGCCAGG
>CAYQGF010000613.1:0-1977 GCA_964416885.1 uncultured Iamiaceae bacterium | reverse complement strand
CCGATGTGCTCGCCGACCCGGGCCTCGCTGCTGACCGGGCTCAACCCGCACGCCGCCGGGGTCGGCACCGTCGCCCACAGCGACCCCGGCTTCCCCGGCTACGCCATGGAGATCGCCGCCGACGTGGCCACCGCGGCCGAGGTCTTCCGGGACGCCGGCTACTTCACCGCCATGGTCGGCAAGTGGCACCTCACCAAGGACTCCGACCAGCACGAGGGCGGCTCCCGGCACTCGTGGCCGTGCCAGCGGGGCTTCGACCGCTACTACGGCTTCCTCGACGGCTTCACCGACCTCCACCACCCCCACCGGCTGGTCGAGGACAACCACACCGTCGAGGTCGACCAGTACCCCGACGGCTACTACTTCACCGACGACATCACCGACCGCGCCCTCGGCATGGTCAAGGCGGCCAAGGCGTCGGACCCCACCAAGCCGTTCTTCCTCTACGTCGCCCACGGCGCGGTCCACGCCCCGCTGCACGCCAAGGCCGACGACATCGCCCGCTACCGGGGCCGTTACGACGGCGGCTGGGACGTCCTCCGCCAGGAGCGCTTCGAGCGGATGAAGGCGCTCGGCATCCTGCCCGAGGACACTGTCCTCCCAACCCGGAACAGCGAGCCCGGCAACGACGTGGCGCCGTGGGACGAGCTGTCCGACGGGCAGAAGCGGCTCGCGGCCCGCTACATGGAGATCTACGCCGCCATGGTCTCCAACATCGACGAGAACCTGGGGCGGATGGTCGCCGAGCTCGATGCCATGGGGGAGCTCGACAACACGGTCATCCTGTTCACGTCGGACAACGGGGCGTCCCGGGAGGGTGAGGTCGACGGCACCGGGTCGTACTACGTGCACCTGATGTCCGAGCACGACATCGAGCTGGACCTGGCCCGCATCGACGAGATGGGCGGCCCCACCACGACGCCCCACTACCCGCGGGGCTGGGCCATGGCCGGGAACACGCCGTTCCGGCTCTACAAGATCAACGCCCACGCCGGCGGCCACCAGGTCCCGTTCGTGGTCCACGGCCCCGTCGGCGGGGGTGGGGGCGAGCTGCGGCGGCCGTACCAGCACGTCACCGACGTCCTCCCGACCCTGCTGGAGCTGTGCGGGCTGGAGCACCCGCACGACACCGGCGCCCGGGCGGTCCGGCCCATGCACGGCACCAGCTTCGCCCGGCTCCTGGCCGACCCGACGGTCACCACGACCCATCCCGAGCAGTACATCGAGATGATCGGGCACCGGGGCTACCGCCAGGGCACGTGGGAGGCGGTGACGCTGCACCATCCGCTCACCCCGTTCGACGACGGCGAGTGGGAGCTCTACGACATGGCCGCCGACCCGACCCAGACCCGCGACCTGGCCTCGGAGCAGCCCGACAAGCTGTCCGAGCTGGTCGCCCTGTGGGAGGAGGCGGCGTGGGCCAACTTCGTCTACCCGCTCGACGAGGGCAGCCAGGTCAAGTACCTGATCCGGCCGCCGCACCAGGTCGCCTACGAGCAGCCGGTCACGCTGCTCCCCGGCACCCCGACGCTCGAGCGGTGGCGGTCGCTCCAGCTGATCTTCCTGCGGAGCTGCGCCATCACCGTCGACGTCGAGGTCGGCACCGACGACGTCGGCACGCTGGTGGCCCACGGCGACCAGGGCGGCGGCTACACGGTGTGGATGGACGGCGACGGCCTCCACGCCGCCCACAACGACGGCCGGGGCCTGCTGCGCACCCTGACCGCGGCCCGGCCCGCGCCCGGCCGGCACCAGGTCGTGCTCGACCTGGTCGCCCCCGGCGGCGCGGTGTGGGACCCGGTGCTGTCCGTCGACGGGGCCGAGGTCGCCCGCGCCACCGGCTGGCCGTGCCTGTTCGGGATGGCCCCCTTCGAGGGCATCGACGTCGGCATCGACCGCCGTTCGCCGGTGGTGTGGGCGAAGTACCAGGAGCGGGGCTGCGACCGCTACACCGGCACCCTCCACTCGGTCACCTAC
>CAYQGF010000612.1:0-1983 GCA_964416885.1 uncultured Iamiaceae bacterium | reverse complement strand
CGCCGTGAGCGCGACGGAGGACACCGGGGTCGAGGTGCCGGACGTGAGCGGGCGAACGGCGATCGTCACCGGGGCCAGCGGCGGGATCGGAGCCGGGGTGGCCGAGCGGTTCGCGGCCCACGGCGTGCGCCTCGCCCTGTGCGCCCGCCGGGAACCGACGCTGCCGGCCGGGGCCGAGGGCACGACCGCCTCGGTCGACGTCACCGACGCCGGAGCCGTCGCCGCCTGGGTCGAGCAGGCCGCCGCCGACCTCGGGCCGATCGACCTGTGCGTCGCCAACGCCGGCATCCTCGGGCCGCTTGGCCCCCTGCGCGACGACGACCCCGACGAGGTGGCGGCCACCTTCCGGGCCAACGTCGAGGGCCTGGCCCACACCGCGGCCGCCTACGCCCGCCACGTGCGGGGCCGGACCGGCGCCGGCGCCTTCCTCGCCATCTCCTCCGGGGCCGGACGCAACCCCACTGCCGGCTGGGCGCCCTACGCGGCGTCGAAGGCCGCGGTCGATGCCCTGAGCATCGCCCTGGCCCAGGAGGAGGCCGACGCCGGGCTGCGGGTGCGCGCCGTCGCCCCGGGCGTGGTCGACACCGGGATGCAGAAGGCGATCCGGGCCAGCACCCCCGACGCCTTCCCCCGCCACGAGCAGTTCGTCCGGATGAAGGCCGACGAGGCGTTCAACAGCCCGGCCTTCGTCGCCGACCACCTGCTGCGCCTGGCCTTCGGCGACGACCCCGACCCCGACGGCCGCGGCGGCCCCGACAGCAGCAACGTCCTCGTCCGCCTGCCCGCCCAGAGGAGCTGAGATGGACGCCCGCCCCGACCTCGACACCGACCTGGCGACCCACCTGGCCGCCATCGAGGCCGACGGCTACACGATCGTCCCCGACGCCATCGAGGCCGACCTGCTCGACCGGCTCGACGAGACGCTGGCCCGGCTGGAGCACGACCTCGACGCCGCCCCGGCCGACAACACCTTCGAGGGCCGTACCACCGTCCGGATCTACAACCTGCTGGCCCTCGACCCGGTGTTCCAGGAGGTGCCGACGCACCCCAGCGTCCTGCCCGTGATCGAGGGCGTGATCGGCCGGGGCTGCCTGGTGTCGTCGCTGTCGTCGATCGCCATCGACCCCGGCGAGGTGGCCCAGCCCCTCCACGTCGACGACGCCATGATCCCGCTCCCCCGCCCCCACGTCCCGGTGATCTGCAACTCGATGTGGGCGCTCACCGACTTCACCGCGGCCAACGGCGCCACCCGGGTCGTCCCCGGCTCGCACCGGTCCGACCACCAGCCCGACCCCTTCGCCGCCATCGACACCGTGGCCGCCGAGATGGCCCGGGGCTCGGTGCTGATCTGGCCGGGGTCGACCTGGCACGGCGGCGGGGCCAACACGTCCGATGCCCGCCGAATGGGCCTGGCCATGAACTACTGCGCCGGGTGGGTCCGCCAGCAGGAGAACCAGCAGCTCGGCATCCCCCTCGACGTGGCCCGCACCTTCGGGCCGGAGCTGCGGAAGCTGTGCGGCTTCGGCGTCTACCGGGGCCTGATCGGCCACATCGACAAGCAGGACCCGGCCGTCCTCCTCCTCGACCAGCCCACCGGGGAGAAGCCCGCCACCCTGTTCGACCGGTACGGCTGATGGCTGCGACCGAGGCCGGGCCGCTGGCGGCCGTGCGCGAGTGGCCGGTCGACCACGTCAGCGCCGCCGTCGTCGGCCGGAGCGGCATCGTCCACGCCACCGGCGACCTCGACCGGCCCTACGGGCTGGCGTCGGTGACCAAGCCGCTATTCGCCACCGCCGTCCTCGTCGCCGTGGAGGAGGAGTCGCTGGCCCTCGACCAGCCGGCCGGCCCCGAGGGCGCCACCGTCGCCCACCTGCTGGCCCACGCCTCCGGGCTGGGGCTCGACGGCGGCACCATCGCCCGCCCGGGCCGGCGCCGGTCAGCTCCTCGCCGAGGACGTGGAAGCCGGCGTTGCTGTAGATCCGG
>CAYQGF010000611.1:0-1998 GCA_964416885.1 uncultured Iamiaceae bacterium | reverse complement strand
CCCGAACTTTGAGCGGGTAGGACCGCCCAGCGGAACAGATCACTCAAAGTTCGGCGGGGGACGATGACTCCGGGCCCCGCGCGAGGTCAGCCTCGACACCACGACCACTTGGAAGGACCCGCCATGCCAACCCCCACCACCACCCCCGGCGCCGCCTGCTGGATCGAGCTGATGTCGTCGGACACGGATGCCTCCCGGGCCTTCTACTCCGACCTGTTCGGATGGACCTTCGACGAGGCCAACCCCGACTTCGGGGGCTACGCCAACGCCCGCCGGGGCGACGGCGTCATCGCCGGGCTCATGGGCAAGACCGCCGAGATGGGCGACGCCCCCGACACCTGGTCGGTCTACCTCCGGGTCACCGACGCCGCCGCCACGGCCCAGGCGGTCGAGGCCGCCGGCGGCACCATCATCGTCCCGCCCATGGCGGTCGCCGACCTGGGCACGATGATGGTCGCCCTCGACCCGACCGGGGCGGCGATCGGCGCCTGGCAGCCCGGCACCCACACCGGCTTCTCGGCCGTGGCCGAGCCCGGGGCGCCCGGCTGGTTCGAGCTGTTCACCCGGGACCACGGGGCCGCCGTCGCCTTCTACGAGCAGGCCTTCGGCTGGACGACCCAGACCATGGGCGACACCGACGAGTTCCGCTACACGGTGCAGACCGACGGCGACGAGCAGGTCGCCGGGGTCATGGACGCCACCGCCTGGCTGCCCGAGGGCGTGCCGGCCCACTGGTCGGTCTACTTCGCGGTGGACGACACCGATGCGGCCATCGAGAAGGCCACCGGCATGGGCGCCACCGTGGTCGCCGCGGCCGAGGACACGCCCTACGGCCGGCTCGCCACCCTGCTCGACCCCACCGGCGCCCCGTTCAAGCTGATCGGCCCCGCCAACGAGTAGGTCTCGAGTTGGTGTCTGACACCAGGTGCGCGTGGCGCGCATTTGGTGTCAGACACCAACTCGCGACATCAGGCCGGGAGGGCGGACGCGATGCGGGCGGCGGCGACGGCCACGGCCGGGCCGAAGCGGGTGCCGGGCGTCGGACCGAGGCGGTCGGCCGGGCCGCTGATGCCCACGGCGGCGACGACCACGCCGTCGGCGTCGCGCACCGGGGCGCTGACGCTCGCCACCCCGGGCGCCCGCTCCTCCACCGACTCGACCCACCCTTCGTCGGCCGGACCGCCGATCGCCGCGTCGAGGAGGATCCGCCCGGCCGAGCCCCGGTCGAGCGGGAGGCGGGCCCCCTCGGCCACGATCGTGCGCAGCTCGTGGGACGACTCCCGCGAGAGCAGGCAGCGCCGCCCGTCGCCCTCCCGGACGTAGAGCTGGGCGCTCTCCCCCGTCGCCTCGACCAGCTCGGCCAGGGCCGGGCCGGCGGCGTCGCCCCACGGCCAGCCCTCGGCCGCGGCCCGCCCCAGCCCGACCAGCTCGGCCCCGAGGGCGAAGCCGCCGTCGTCGGTGCGGCGCGCCAGCCCGTGGCCGACCAGGGCGACGGCGAGCCGGTGGGCGGTCGGCTTGGGGATCCCGGTCGCGGCGACCAGGGCGGCCAGCGACTGCGGGCCGGCCGTCAGCGCCCGCAGGAGGGCGACCGACTTGTCGAGGACCCCGACGCTGCGTACGCTCTGTTCCACGAGACGAGATGATCGTCTCAAATATTGAGACAGTCAAGCCGTACCGCCCCGAGGATCCACCATGGCCCAGCCGAGGACACTGAGCGAGAAGGTGTGGGACGCCCACGTGGTCGCCCGCCGCGACGGCGAGCCCGACCTGCTCTACGTCGACCTCCACCTCGTCCACGAGGTCACCAGCCCCCAGGCCTTCGACGGCCTCCGGATGAGCGGCCGCACCGTCCGCCGCCCCGACCTCACCGTCGCCACCGAGGACCACAACGTCCCCACCAGCGACACCCACCTGGAGATCGCCGACCCGGTCAGCCGGACCCAGGTCGAGACCCTGCGCCGCAACGCCGCCGAGTTCGGCATCACCATCCACCCGATG
>CAYQGF010000610.1:0-1998 GCA_964416885.1 uncultured Iamiaceae bacterium | reverse complement strand
CCGGGCCCGCCTCGCCGCCGCGGCTGCGGTCCGGGCCAGCCGGCTGGCCATCGGCGCCATCGGGGAGGGGGCGGGCGCCAGCGTCTACGCCACCGGCCAGCCCCTCCAACGGCTCCAGCGCGACGTCGAGACGCTCAAGGGCCACGTCATCTTCGACTGGGACCGCACCACCGAGCTGGCCGGCCGGGTGATGCTCGGCCGACCGCTGGGCCCCCTCGACATGGCATGAGGGACCGATGACGGGCCCGCCTCGGGGCCGCGACCGCTGGCTGCTCGCCGGTCAGGAGCTGCTGCGCCGCGGCGGGCTCCCCGCGGTGCGGCTCGACGCCCTGGCCGCCGAGGCCGGCGTCACGACCGGCAGCTTCTACCACCACTTCACGGGCATGCCGGCCTACCTCGACGCGCTGGCCCGCTTCTACGGAGCCGACCAGGTCGAGGCGGCCCTCGCCGGCATCGCGGCCGCCGACCCCGTCGACCGGCTGCGGCGCCTGGCCCGGCTGGCGAGCGACGAACGCATGCGTCCGCTCGACGTCGCCATGCGCGACTGGGCCGGCACCAGCCCGGCCGCCGCCGACGCGGTGCGGGCCGCCGACGCCGCGCTGCTCCGGTTCGTCGAGCGGGCCTTCCTCGACCTCGGGCTCGCGGTCGCCGCGGCCCGCGTCCGGGCCGTCGTGCTGCTGTCGGTCGGCGTCGCCCGGGTCCACGCCCCCTGGCCGGTGCCGGCCTCGACCGCCGACGACGTGCTCCGCCTCCTCTGCCCACCAGGGGAGGACGGGCCCTGACCCTGCCGTCGGTCGGTCAGCCGTCGCGCTCGTCCGCCGGCTCCGGTACGACGGTGAGGCGGAGCTCGGTGACGGCGTACCCGTCGACCCGGGTGACCTGGAACCGGGCCCCGGGGACCTCCAGCTCGTCGCCCAGCACCGGTACCCGATCGAGGGTCGTCATCACGAAGCCGGCGACGGTGTCCCAGTCGCCGTCGGGGAGGTGGACGCCGGCCTCGTCGGCCAGCTCGTCGGGGCGCAGGCCACCGTCCAGCCGGTACACGCCGTCGCCGACGGGCCGGCAGCGACGACCCCGACGGTCGGTCTCGTCCTCGAAGTCGCCGATCAGCTCCTCCAGGACGTCCTCCAGGGTGACGATGCCGACCACCACGCCGTGCTCGTCGACCACCACGGTGAGCATCTGGTGGGCGGCCCGCATCTCGACCAGCAGGTCTTCCAGCCGGTGGTGCTCGTGGGTGGCCGGGACCGGGCGGGCCAGCTCGCCGGCGGTGACCTTCATCCGGTCGTCGGGGTCGACCAGCAGGATGTCCTTGGCGTGGACGGCACCGACCACGTGGTCGAGGTCGCCGCCGTGGACCAGGATGCGCGAGCGGCCCGAGGTGCGGGCCAGGACGGCGACGTCGGCCGCCTTGGCCCACTCCTCGACCGCGACCACGTCGCGCCGGGGGGTCATGGCTGCGCCGGCGTCGAGCCCCGACAGCTCCAGCGACCGGCTGAGCAGCCGGTGCTCCTCGGCCGCGATCGAGCCGTGGCCGGCCGACTCGTCGATCAGCAGGAGCAGGTCGCCGGGAGCGTGGGCCATCGCCAGCTCGGGCTGGGGCTCGACGCCGACCAGCCGCACCAGCCCGTTGGCCATCCAGTTGAGGACGGCGATCACCGGGCGGAAGACCAGGGCGAAGGCGCGGAAGGGGCGGGCCAGGCTCAGGGCCGAGGCCTCGGGGTGGGCGATGGCCCACGACTTGGGCGCCATCTCGCCCACGACCATGTGGAGGAACACGACGATGGTGAGGGCGACGACGTAGGAGATGCCGTGGCGCACGCCGTCGTGCAGCTCGACCAGGCCGTGGAGGGCAGCCTCGATCAGGTGGGCGATCGCCGGCTCGGCCACGGCGCCGAGGAGCAGGGAGCACACGGTGATGCCGAGCTGGGCGCCGGCCAGCATCAGCGACAGCTCCTTGATGCCGTTGAGGGCGTGGTGGGCCCGCTTGTCGCCCTC
>CAYQGF010000609.1:0-2007 GCA_964416885.1 uncultured Iamiaceae bacterium | reverse complement strand
TCACCGGTCAGCGTCGCAACCTCGGTTTCCCGAGTGCCATCGTCGCCATCGTCGTCCTCGGCATCGGCCTGGTCGCCTTCGCCCGCAACAGCACCCCGGGCGGGGGTGAGCCGTCGCTCCAGGACCACTGGCACGCGGCCTTCGGCATCTACCTCTGCGACCGCTGGGTGCAGGACCTGCCCGACGGTCCCACCGACCAGCTCGGCATCCACACCCACGAGGACGGGCTGATCCACGTCCACCCGTTCCTCGCCGGGGCCACCGGCCGGTCCGCCACCCTCGGCAAGTTCTTCGACCAGGTGGGCCTCCAGGTCAGCGACTCGTCGATCACCCTGCCCCCGGGCGAGCTGTACGGCGAGCGCCAGTACAAGAACGGCGTGACCAAGTGCGGCGACGAGACCGGGCGGGTCGTCCTGGCCTACTGGACCGACGCCCTCACCGCCGCCGACGGCGCCCCCGACGACGTCCGCACCTCCAACATCGCCAGCGAGCACATCGACGCCGACGGCGGTGCGTTCACCCTGGCCTTCCTGCCCAAGGGCGAGGACATCCCGCCGCCTCCCGCGGCCGCCGACATCATCGCCCGCGGCGCGGCCGACGGCGCCCCGACCCAGCCCGTGACCGGTCAGCCCGACGAGACCGAGCGCGGCGACGAGGGCGACACCTCCGGCGAGACCGTGCCGGCCGACACCGGCTCGGACGCGCCCGAGCCGTCCTCGGAGGGCACCGAGGGCACCGAGCCGTCGTCGGAGACCACCGCCCCGGCGTCCACCGAGGCGCCGGCCGGCGGGTGACCCGCCGGTTGGACGGTGCACCGATGGGCGACGCCGACGGCATCGCTCACACCTTCGCCGTCATCCCCGCCGGCGGCATCGGCAGCCGGCTGTGGCCGGTCTCGCAGCCGACCCGGCCCAAGTTCCTCCTCGACCTCACCGGCACCGGCCGGTCGCTCCTCCAGGGCACCTGGGACCGGTTGGCCACGACGGTGCCACCGGAGCGGGTCATCGTCGTCACCGGCGCGGCCCACGCCGACGCGGTGCGCGAGCAGCTCCCCGACCTCGACCCGGCCAACGTCGTGCTCGAGCCCGAGCCCCGCGACTCCTCGGCCGCCATCGGCCTGGCCGCGGCCCTGGTCGCCGAGCGCGACCCCGAGGGCATCGTCGCCGTCTTCCCCGCCGATCACCTGATCGAGAGCCGGGCCGCCTTCCGCTCGGCCCTGCTGGAGGCGGTGGCCGTCGCCCGGGAGGGCCGGATCACCACCATCGGGATCAGCCCGGTCGAGCCCAGCACGGCGTACGGCTACATCCACATGGGCGCGGCCCTGGGCGGCGACCACCCCCGGGCCCGGCGGGCGGTCGAGTTCGTCGAGAAGCCCGACTCGTCACGGGCCGTGGCGTACGTCCGCGACGGTCGCCACGTGTGGAACGCCGGCATCTACGTGGCGCCGGCCAGCCTGCTGCTGGGGCGGCTCGTGGACTTCGACCCGTCGTTCGCCGACCTCCGGGCGCTCGCTCGCGACCTCGCCGGTGGGGCGGCGATCGACGCCGAGCGGTGGGCCAAGGTCCGCAAGATCGCCCTGGACTACTCGGTGTCGGAGCCGTCGGCCGCCGAGGGCCTGGTCGCCGTGGTCCCGGCCGACCTGGGCTGGACCGACCTGGGCGACTGGCAGTCGGTCCTCGGCGCCTTCACCGCCGCGGCCGCGGACGTCACGGTGGTCGGCGACCCGGACATGGTGCACGCCGACCACAGCTCGGGCCTGGTCGTGTCGACCACGGGCCGGCCGGTCGCGGTCATCGGGCTCGCCGACGTGATCGTCGTCGACACGCCTGACGGGGTGCTGGTCATGGCCCCGGACCACTCCCAGCGGGTCCGGGAGGCAGCCGGCTGGGACGCCGCCCGTCGCGCCCACTAGGTTGCACAGCTCCGGGGCCGTTAGCTCAGTTGGCTAGAGCACCTGCATGACGCGCAGGGGGTCGGGGGTTCGAATCCCTCACGGCCCACTCCGGA
>CAYQGF010000608.1:0-2020 GCA_964416885.1 uncultured Iamiaceae bacterium | reverse complement strand
CGTCGCGCTGCATCGACACCAGCCGGATCTACGCCACCGGGCTGTCGATGGGGGCGATGATGACGTCCCTCCTGGCCTGCACCCGGGCCGACACCTTCGCCGCCTTCGCCCCGGTCAACGGGATCCAGGTGCCCGAGGGCTGCGCCCCGTCACGGCCGGTGCCGATCCTCGCCTTCCACGGCACGGCCGACCCGATCCTGCTGTTCAACGGGGGCATCGACACCAGCTCGTTCAGCGGCGGTGAGCCGGGGGCCAGCGCCACCATCCCCGAGGCCGACCTCGACGGCGAGGGCTACCCGGCGACGTTGGCGTCGTGGGCCGAGCTCCAGGGGTGCACCGACCCGTTCGACGCCGAGGCGGCGCCGGTGGTCGACCGCACGTGGACCTGCCCCGTCGGGGCCGCGCTGGAGTTCGTGATCATCGAAGGCCAGGGCCACGGGTGGCCCGGGAGCGAGTTCGCCGAGTCGATCACCGGGATCACCGGACCCCAGGTCGCCGGCGTCGACGCCAACGCCCGGATCTGGGAGTTCTTCCAGGAGCACCAGCTCCCCGCCGGGTAGCCGCGGCGGCGCCCCGTCACGGCGGCCCGTCACGTCAGCCCCGTCACGGCGGCCGGAGGGCCAGGACGAGGGGGCCGGCCGTCAGGGCGGCGGCGACGTCGATGGCCGCGGCCCGGGGCAGGGCGACGACGACCACCTCCTCGTCGGCCACGAGGACCAGGGCGTCGGCGGCCACGACCGTCGGTCCGGTCGGTCCGGTCGGCAGGTCGCCCCCGAGGCCGCCACCGGGCGCACCGCCGGCGACGACATCGACCCGGTCGCCCGCGGCCAGCGGCAGCCCGGGCACTGCCAACGGGACCGGCACGGCCCGGTCGTCGGGGCCGAGCAGCGCGGCCGGGCCGGCCGCCTCGGACCCGCTCACCCGGCGGGCCAGGACGACCTCGCCGGGCGAGAGCGCGGTCAGGGCGCGGCGACCGTCGGGCACGACATCGAGCGCGCCGTCGGGGACCAGGGCGAGGGGCAGGCGGCGCACCTCGGCCACGTTCGCGTCGAGCGGCGCCCCGACCGCGACCTCGGCCGTCGCCACGACCACCGGCACCGTCGTGCCGTAGGCCGCGGCCGCGGCGTCGGCCCGGCGCAGGGTGGCGTGCACCACCCCCACGGTGAGGGCGGTGAGCAGGAGCCCGGCGACCAGCATCGGCACGGCCCGGTGGGGGAGCCGGGGCCGGAGCGGCCGCAACGTGCGGTGGGGATGGAACGGGGGCAGGGGCACGGGCGCGTCCTTCCGTCGGGAGTGGGGACGGGGGAAGCGTCCGCCCGGTGACGACGGGTCGCCGCCGGGTCGTGGGAGCCCGTGTTCCCCGTCCGCCGGCCGTCCAAACACGCGTTCGTCGGAGGATCGCGGGATCGGGGACGGGGTGGCGACCGGCGTCGTGGCAGGCTCGGCCGGTGACCACCGACGCCCCGCCCGCCGCCGACGGCGCACCGGCCGACGGGCCCGTCGGTGGATGGTCGGCCCCGGGGTGGGAGCCGGTCCGCGACGCCTTCGTCGCCAACCTGGCCGAACGGTGCGAGGTCGGCGCCGCCGTCCACGTCGTCCGGCGGGGCGAGGTGGTCGTCGACCTCCACGGGGGCTGGGCCGACGAGGCCCGCACCCGCCCGTGGGCCGCCGACACGCTGGTCGACGTCTACTCCGTCGGCAAGGGCCTCCTGGCCGCCCTGGCCCTCCAACTGGTCGACGACGGCACCCTCGCCCTCGACCAGCCCATCGTCGACGTGTGGCCCGAGTTCGGGGCCGACGGCACCAAGCGCACGGCGACCATCGAGCACGCCCTCACCCATCGGGCCGGCGTCCCGGCGATCCGCCAGGTGCTGACCGACGACGACCTCCTCGACTGGGCCACGATGACCGGCGCTCTCGCCGCCACCGAGGCCTGGTCACCGCCCGGCGAGCGGCTCGTGTACCACACCAACACCTTCGGCCACCTGGTGGGCGAGATCGTCCACCGGGCCAGCGGCCG
>CAYQGF010000607.1:0-2029 GCA_964416885.1 uncultured Iamiaceae bacterium | reverse complement strand
GGGCGATCAGGACCACGAGCATGGCGATGACGGTGCCGCCCACGACGGTGTAGTGCCACCGGAAGCGGTGGTCGGCCCGCCAGAAGCGCCGCATGCTCTTGATGTTGAACACGATGGCCAGCGCCCCGATGGGGATGCCGATCACCGGTCCGACACCGGCGGCCAGCCCGAGGATCGGGCCCAGGAACGGGATGAGCAGGTAGGTGACGATGCAGCGCACCGCCGAGACGAGGATCGACCGGCTGAACGCGCTGCGCAGCTCGGCCTCGGGCAGGCGGGGCTGGGCCTCGTCGACGCGCAGCAGACGCCGCATGAACCGGTCGGCCGCCGACCGCTCGCGGTCGGTGGCGGGTGTCGAGGGCGCGACGGGGGCCGACGTCGTGGACGCGTCGGCGGTGACCGTGGGAAGGGTCGTCACGTCCCCCATGCTCCCACCGCACCCCGCCGCCCACCAATCGGACGGTCCTTCGG
Organism: uncultured Iamiaceae bacterium; assembly: GCA_964416885.1. Lineage (GTDB taxonomy): Bacteria > Actinomycetota > Acidimicrobiia > Acidimicrobiales > Iamiaceae > Iamia. The sequence goes on along the minus strand of CAYQGF010000607.1, from coordinate 1,558 downwards.
GCCGGTCAGGGGACGAGGGCGGCGGTGCCGGGGTGGACCAGTTCGATCCAGGTCCGGCCCGCGGTCAGGCTCACCGAGCGGCCGTCGCCGTCGAGGAAGGCCAGCGGGCTGTCGACCGAGGGACGGGCCCACGTCCCCCGGACCGCCCGGCCGTCGGTGAGGACGATCGCCTCGCCGGAGCCGACGGTGACCGCCTCGGGCGAGCGGGGGTCGGCCGGGCTGGCCCGGTACTCGGTGACCATGACCACCACGTTCCGGGGACCGACGGCGTACCCCTCCCCGTCGACGTGCACGGTCCCCCGCTGGTAGCGGAGCCAGCGAGCGTGCTCGGGCAGCCAGGTCCAGGTCACCGGGGCGGCGGCGGCACCGCGGAAGCCCAGCTCCACGCCCTGCACCACCTCGCCCACCGGTGATGGCGTGCCCTGGGGCCGGAACCAGGAGAACGGCGGCGGCGGGCTCCCCCCACCCCGGGCCCAGACCTCCCACGGCCGCAGGAACAGGTTGTGGGGCGCCCGGCGCTCCGGGACCCTCACGTAGGCCGGCGCCCACTCGCCACCCCGGTCGACCAGGCCCGGGGCGTCCGCCACCGCGGCGAGCACGCCCGGGTTGCCGCCGGAGAAGGCGAACAGCGGCTGCCCGAACGCCGGCAGGAGGTGGGCGTCGGTGGTGCGGGCCGAGCGGACCGGGCCGACCTCGGGGCTGTCGGTGGAGTGGAGGAGGGCGACGAACCGGGTGATCCCGCCCTCGACGACCTCCTCGACCACGATGTCGGCGAAGGCCAGGCCGGTCTGCGGCCGCGCCGACTCGCCCGCGGTGTCGAGGTTGTCGATCTTGACCGCCAGCGCCGGGCGGGCCAGCACGGCGCCGTCGGGGACCGGGAGACCGGTGAGCGGCGCGGCCGGCCCGGCCAGCGTCGGGCCCTCGGGCAGGAACCGCAGGTCGCCGTCCGGCGGTGGCTCCGGCAGGGTCGAGGGCGGAGCGGTCGTCGCCGCGGCCGTCGTCGTGGTGGTGGCGTCGTCCCCCGGCCCGTCGTCGCCGAGGTCGACCCCGCCCCGGACGACGAGGACGACGGCCACGATCAGCCCGGCCAGCACCAGGCCCCCGACGACCTGGCGTCGCCGCGTGTCGTTGAGCCAGGTCCAGGCCCGGGTCAGGAACCCCGGCGCCCTCACAGCTCCTGGAGGACCTCGATGCGTTCGGCCACCGGCCGCCGGACCTCGTAGACCCGGCGGACCGCCTCACCGGCCGGGCCGTCGACCGCCGGGCCGACGAGCCACAGCGGGCCGGTCGCGGGCGAGGCCGCGGCGGGCACGGCGGCGTCGGCCGGCACCTTCTCCAGGGCGGCCTGGAGGCCCGGCGGGTAGCGGGTGATCTCCACCGCGGCCTGGTCGGCCAGGGCCACGTCGGCCTCGGCCCGGTTGCGGGTGGCGAGGAGGCGCACGAGCGGGGCGCCGACCATCACGGGCGCCATCCCGACGGCACCGGGCGCGGGGCGCAGGCCCTCGATGGCGCCGCGGGCCCATCCGCCCGGCGGCGCGGCCAGGAGCGGGAGGCCGGT
>CAYQGF010000606.1:0-2030 GCA_964416885.1 uncultured Iamiaceae bacterium | reverse complement strand
CCCCCCGCCACAATCCCATCTGCTTGCCCGACCGTCACGCTTCCCTATCCAATCAAAACATTTTTATTCATAGGCGGTCTTGAAACGGGCGAAGCTTATTCCGACAATATAAATCACTAGCGCGCTTACGAATTTGCCCCACCTGCGAAATCCTTCCGGGAGGAATCATGCCGACGGCTCCCGCCCCCACTCCGAAACCGGACTTCGATCCGTTTGCTGTCGTCGTGTCGCGCCCCAGTTTGCCGACCGCGCCCCAAGAAAGTCCGAAACGAAACCGCCGCATGTGGCCGGTTCTCCTTACGGTCCTCATCTTATGTGGGCTGGGGATCATCCCGCTCCCGGCCAGCCCCCGTCAGTCCGACCTCCTCTGCGTCTCGGGCACGCTCACCGACAAGATGGCGCCGCCGCTCCTGCGCCTCTACGAGCAGATGCCGGACCCGAAGTACGTGATCTCCATGGGCTCCTGCGCCAACTGCGGCGGCCCGTACTGGGACAGCTACTCGGTCACCAAGGGCGTCGACCAGATCATCCCGGTCGACGTCTACGTGCCCGGCTGCCCGCCCCGCCCCGAGGCCCTGCTCGAGGGCATCGTCCTGCTCCAGGAGCGCATCCGCACCGAGGACCCGGCCGAGCGCTGGAAGGGGGAACCGATCGTTGTCTCCTGACGCCGACGCCACCGACACCCCCGAGCCCGAGGAGCCGCGCGACACCGCCCGCGAGGCCCTCCGCGACGCCTTCGCCGCCGAGCTCGGCGACGCCGTCGTCGACTCCCACATCACGGTGGGCCACACCCTGTGGGTGCGGGTCACGGCCGAGGCCTGGCGCACCGCCGGCCAGGTCGCCCGCGACCACCTGGGCATGCGCTGGTTCGACTTCCTCTCCGTCATCGACTGGCTGCCGTCGCCGTACGGTCGCTACGAGGACGACGGCATGGTCCTGCCCGAGCCGGTCGACCCCACCTCCTTCGAGACCGGCGTGACCGGGGGCGACACCCGCTTCCAGGTCTTCGCCCGGGTCGTCAACGTGGTCGAGAAGACCGACGTGATCTTCAAGGCCGACGTGCCCGAGTCGCTGACCGTCCCCAGCTGGGTGCCCACCTACGACGGGGCCGACTGGCACGAGCGGGAGGCGTGGGAGATGTTCGGCGTCACCTTCGAGGGCCACCCCGGGCTGCGCCACATGTACCTGCCCGGCGACTTCGAGGGCTACCCGCTGCGCAAGGACTTCCCCCTGATCGCCCGCATCGTCAAGCCGTGGCCGGGCATCGTCGACGTCGAGCCCATGCCCGAGGAGCCGGCCGCCGACGCGCCCGCCGAGGACGCCGAGAGCACGGAGAACGCCGAGAGCCCGGAGGCCGCCGACGCATGACCGCCGCCCTCGACCGTGAGCAGGCCCGCTACATCGCGGCCCAGGCCGCGGATGCCCGCATCAACTTCGAGATCGAGACCGAGGGGATGACCCTCAACCTCGGCCCGCAGCACCCCGCCACCCACGGCACGCTGCGCATCGTGGCCAAGCTCGACGCCGAGCAGGTCATCTCGGCCGAGCCCGTCGCCGGCTACATGCACCGGGGCTACGAGAAGCTCTCCGAGGTCCGGACCTACCCGCAGGTCACGACGCTGATCAACCGGATCGACTGGCTGGGCAGCTTCGCCAACGAGGTGCCCTTCATCCTCGCCGCCGAGCGGCTGATGGACGTCGAGGCCCCGCCCCGGGCCCAGTGGATCCGCACCGCCCTGTTCGAGATGAGCCGGATCGCCAACCTGGTGCTCTTCGCCGGCGACACCGCCCTCCAGATCGGCGGGCAGACCGCGGCCTTCTACGGCTTCCGCGACCGGGAGTACGTCCTCAACCAGATCGAGGCCGTCACCGGCGGGCGCTTCCACCCGAACTTCGACCGCATCGGCGGGCTCAAGGACGACCTGCCCAAGGGCTGGGTCGCCGACACCAAGCTGGCGATGGAGAAGGTCCGCGCCTTCTGCGACGAGATCGACGACCTGGTCACCGGGAACGAGATCTTCCAGGCCCGG
>CAYQGF010000605.1:0-2032 GCA_964416885.1 uncultured Iamiaceae bacterium | reverse complement strand
CCAGCGAGTCGCTGACGCTGGCGACGTTGTCGATCAGCCGGCGGACGTCGGCGTCGCGCTCGGCGATCGAGCCGACCACGGTGTCGAGGCCCTCGATCAGGCTGCCGATCTGCTCGTCGGAGGCCGACAGGTCGCGGCTGAGGGTCGCGGTGTTCGTCAGCAGGTCGCGCACCCGCTCCTCGTTGCCGGCCAGGGCGTCGTTGAGGGTGCGGATGAACAGGTTGGCCTTGGCCGGGTCGATGGCCCGCAGCACCGGGGCGACAGCGTTGAGCAGGGCGCCGACCTCGGCCGAGGCGACCGCGTTGTCCAGCGGCAGCCGGTCGCCCTCCTCCAGGACGTCGCCGCCCTCCTCCGGGTACAGGTACAGGTACTTCTGGCCGAGGACGTTCCGCCACCGCAGGCCGGTGCGGGTGGTGTCGGTCAGCTCCAGCCCGTCGCGGTCGATGCTGAAGCGCACGACGGCCCGGCCCCGCTCGACCCGGATGTCGGTGACGTGGCCGACCTGGACGCCGGCGACCTTGACCGCGTCGTTGCGGAACAGCCCGTTGGCGTCGGGCAGCACCGCCTCGTAGCGGGTGCCCCGGTCGAGCAGCGGGCGGTTGGTGATGGCCCCGACCAGGGCACCGAGCACGGCGAGGCAGACGACGGCGTAGATCGTCAGCTTGAGCAGGGCGCGCCCGGGGGCGCCGGTCAGGGACCGTCGGAGGCGGGTCAGGAAGGTCACGGGCCGCCCCCCGGCAGGGCGCCGGCGACCACGTCCTCCAGCCCACCGGTCAGCGTCGACGGGTCGGGCGTCCCGGCCGCGGCGTAGTACGGCTGGGCCCGGTCCTCGACGCCCTCGGCGCCGTAGGGGTTGGAGCAGTCGAGGAAGCCGGAGGCGTCGAGCAGGCCCTGGCTGAGGCTGTCGAGCACGCCCTTCAGCTCGGCCGGGACGGGGATGCCCGGGTCGACCAGGGCGCAGAGCATCGCCTCCAGGTCGTCGAGGACGACGAAGACCTTGAAGAAGGCGGCCTGGGTGCCGTCGGTGAACCGCTCGTCGGAGATGCCGTCGGCGATGGTGGTGACGAACAGGGCCAGGCCGTTGACCGTGTCGGCCAGCTCGTCCTCCCGGGCGATCAGGAGGCGGCTGACGTTGACCCCGCCGACCAGCAGCCGGTCGATGTCGGGCCGGACCTCGACCAGGACCTCCGACAGGTTGTCGGCCAGCGGCCGCAGCGTGCGCAGGAAGCGGACGAAGTCGCCCCGGGCCTGGTTCAGGGTCGGCAGCAGCAGGTTGAGGTTGGCCGCGGTGGCGTTGAGCCCGGGCCCGATCGACCGGACCTCGTGGGCGAAGGCGGCGGTGGAGTCGAGCAGCCGGAGCTGGGCGTCGAGGGTGTCCTCGAACAGCCCGGCCGCGGCCACGGTGGGCTCGAAGGCGGCGTTGATCCGCTTCCCCTGGTTCTGGAGCACCGAGGTCAGCTCGGTCATCAGCTCGGCCAGCTCGGTGGTGTCGATGCCCTCCAGCAGCGGGTCGGCGGCGGCGATCAGCTCCTCCACCTCGGTGCCGGCCCGGGTGTGGGCCAGCTCGTCGCCCTCCTCCAGGTAGGGCGGGCCGCCGCTCCCGCCCCGCAGCTCGACCGCCTTGGCCCCGAACAGGGTCTTGGGGGCGACGACGGCCTCGACGTCGGCTGGCACCCGGGCGCTCGGCCGGAGGGCGAGGGTGATCCGCACGTCGAGCCCATCGAGCTCGATGCCCGACACCTTGCCGACCGGCACGCCCCGGTAGGTGACGTCGCTGCCCTCGGTGAGGGCCTGGCCGGCGCGGGGGAACGTCCCCGCCACCTCGACCGAGTCGTCGAAGGCGCCGTAGGCGGCCCGGACGCCGACGGTGATGCCGCTCACCATCAGGAAGGCCACGGCCAGGGCGGCGACGGACCGGTGGCCCTTGGAGACGTCGGGCAGCCGGCTCATGCCCCGAGGACACCGACGATCAGGGCCGTGTCCTTGTTGCCGTAGAAGATCAGGGACAGCACCAGGTTGAGGACCGTCACGG
>CAYQGF010000604.1:0-2044 GCA_964416885.1 uncultured Iamiaceae bacterium | reverse complement strand
CGGTCGAGGGCGACGTCAGCGACGACGACCTGGTCGCCACCGTCGAGGCCACCGGTTACGGCGCCGCCGTCCCCCGGCCCGAGCCCCCGGCCCCCGAGCACGGGGGCCACGGCGGTCACGACCCGACCAACCACATGGACCACGACGTGGCCCCGCTCGACGTCCTCCGGCAGAAGTTGGTCGTCTCGGCCCTGCTCGCCGTGCCCGTCATCGCCATGGGCATGTGGCCCCGGCTCCAGTTCGACGGCTGGCAGTGGATCTCGCTGACCCTCGCCGCCCCGGTGGCGGTCTGGGGGGCCTGGCCGTTCCACCGGGCCACGGGGGCCAACCTCCGCCACGGCGCCGCCACCATGGACACCCTCGTCAGCGTCGGCATCCTCGCCGCCCTGGGCTGGTCGGTGTGGGCGCTGGTGTGGGGCGACGCCGGCGTGATCGGCATGACCCACGGGTTCTCGGTCCGCCCCGAGCGGGGCCTGGCGTCGAGCTCGATCTACCTGGAGGTCGCCGCCGGGGTCACCACCTTCCTGCTCGCCGGTCGCTACGCCGAGGCCCGGGCCAAGGCCCGCTCCGGGAGCGCCCTGCGCGCCCTGCTGGAGATGGGGGCCAAGGACGTCGCCGTCGTGCGCGACGGGGCCGAGGTCCGCATCCCGATCGGCGACCTGGTCGTGGGTGACCGCTTCGTCGTCCGCCCCGGCGAGAAGGTCGCCACCGACGGCACCGTGGTCGAGGGCACCTCGGCCATCGACGCCTCGCTGCTCACCGGTGAGCCGGTGCCGGTCGAGGTCGGCCCGGGCGACACCGTCACCGGGGCGACGGTCAACGCCGGCGGCCGCCTGCTGGTGGAGGCCACCCGGGTCGGGTCCGACACCGCGTTGGCCCAGATCGCCCGGCTGGTCGAGGACGCCCAGACCGGCAAGGCGCCGGTCCAGCGGCTGGCCGACCGGGTCTCGGCCGTGTTCGTCCCCGTCGTCATCGCCCTGGCCGCCGCCACCCTCGGGTTCTGGCTCGTCGCCGCCAGCACCGACAGCACGGCCGTGGCCTTCACCGCCGCGGTCAGCGTCCTGATCATCGCCTGCCCGTGCGCCCTGGGGCTGGCCACGCCCACCGCCCTGATGGTCGGCACCGGCCGGGGCGCCCAGCTCGGCATCCTGATCAAGGGCCCAGAGGTCCTGGAGTCCACCCGCCGGGTCGACACGGTGGTGCTCGACAAGACCGGCACCGTCACCACCGGCGAGATGTCGCTGGTCGACATCGTCGTTTCAGCCAGCAACGGCGTCTCTCAGGGCGCCGACGTCGATGAGGCCCTCCGCCTGGCCGCCTCGGTCGAGGACGCCAGCGAGCACCCGATCGCCCAGGCCATCGCCGACGGCGCCCGGGAGCGGGGGCTCACGCTCGGCCCGGTCGAGTCGTTCGCCTCGACCCAGGGGCTCGGCGTCACCGGTGTGGTCGACGGCCATGCCGTCGTGGCCGGGAGGGAACGCTTCCTCGCCGACTGGTCGCTCACCCTGCCCGACGACCTGCGCACCGCACGGGACGAGGCCGAGGCCGAGGGCCGCACGCCGATCCTCGTCGGCTGGGACGGCGAGGCCCGGGCCGTCGTCGTGGTCAGCGACACGGTGAAGCCGACCTCGGGCGAGGCCGTGGCCCGGTTCCGTGACCTCGGGCTGCGCCCCGTCCTCCTCACCGGCGACAACGAGCGGGCCGCCCGCCACGTCGCCGCCCAGGTCGGCATCGACGAGGTGGTGGCCGAGGTGCTGCCGGCCGACAAGGTCGACGTCGTCCGCCGGCTCCAGGACGAGGGCCGGGTCGTGGCCATGGTCGGCGACGGGGTCAACGACGCCGCCGCCCTGGCCCAGGCCGACCTCGGGCTGGCCATGGGCACCGGCACCGACGTCGCCATCGAGGCCTCCGACATCACCCTGGTGCGGGGCGACCCGCGCTCGGCCGCCGACGCCGTCCACCTCAGCCGGCGCACCCTGGCGGTGATCAAGGGCAACCTGTTCTGGGCCTTCGCCTACAACGTGGCCGCCCTGCCGATCGCCGC
>CAYQGF010000603.1:0-2047 GCA_964416885.1 uncultured Iamiaceae bacterium | reverse complement strand
CGGGGAACCGGGAGAGCATCCAGCCGTGGAGCATCAGGAACGAGAGCGTCCAGGCCGACGCCGGGCAGCCGTGGGCCAGCTCCCGGGTGCCGTGGGCCAGCGCCCCGAGGGTCAGCCCGTGGCCGCCGAGGCTCGTGGGCACCACCGCGCCGAGCAGGTCGGCGGCCCGGGCCTCGGCCACGACGGCGTCCGGCACCCGTCGGGCCCGCTCGCCCTCCCCGGCGTGCTCGGACAGCAACGGGGCCAGGTCCCGGCACCGCTCTCGGAAGGTCGCTCCGTCCACGCCGCGACCATAAGTCGATCTATGTTCGGGCCGCCAGGCCGTCGGGCGGCGACGACGCCGATCGATCGGCAAGGGTGGGGCGATGGAGATCCACCTGGTCGACGGGACCTACGAGCTGTTCCGCCACTTCTTCGGGGCGCCGTCGCACCTCACGGCCGACGGGCGCGAGGTCGGGGCCACCCGGGCGACGGTCGGGTCGGTGCTGCGGATGCTGGAGGAGGGCGTCACCCACGTCGGAGTGGCCACCGACCACGTGATCGAGTCGTTCCGCAACGACCTGTGGCCCACCTACAAGGACGGCTCCGGCGTCGAGCCCACGCTGAAGGCCCAGTTCCCGCTGCTGGAGGAGGTGCTGGAGGCCGCCGGCATCTGCACCATGGCGATGGTCGAGCACGAGGCCGACGACGCCCTGGCCGCCATGGCCTGGCGGGCGGCCGACGACGATGCCGTCGAGCGGGTGGTGATCTGCACCCCCGACAAGGACCTGGCCCAGTGCGTCGGCGGGAAGGTCGTGCAGATGGACCGGCGCAAGGGCACCATCATCGACGCCGCTGGCGTGGAGGAGAAGTACGGCGTCCCGCCGGCGTCGATCCCCGACTGGCTCGGGCTGGTGGGCGACAGCGCCGACGGCTTCCCCGGGCTGCCCGGGTGGGGGGCCAAGTCGGCGGCCACGGTGCTCCGGGCCTTCGGGCGCATCGAGGACATCCCGGCCGACCCCGCGACCTGGCACGTGAAGGTCCGGGGCGCGGCGGGGCTGGCCGACACCCTGAACGCCCAGAAGCCGGACGCCCTGCTGTTCAAGCGGCTGGCCACCCTCGAGCGCGACGCGCCGGTGCCCGGCTCGGTCGAGGCCCTGCGATGGGTCGGGCCGCGGCCCGGCTTCGCCGCCCTGGCCGCCACGATCGATGCCCCCGGGCTGGCCGAACGGGCCGCGGCCCTCGTCGCCGCCCGCTCCGACCGCTGAGCGAGGTCCGACCGCGGCGCGAGGCCGACCGCGGAGCGAGCGCGGGCGGCGGGCCCGTCACCGTCGGGGCACCACGGAAGGCGATGGCCTGGACCCCCCTCCGTGCTCCAGGCCACCGCCCTCGCGATGGTCTCCCCCCATCCCCCTGGAATGTCCCCCCCGCCCCCCACGAGGGCGCAGCTCGGTGGTGGAGTCGCCTCCACCACCGACCGACCGTCTCGGATCCCCCGAACCAAGATGACCGGTTGGGCGGTCTGTGCATCGCGTGCGCTGCGTCACACCCAACTGCTGCACACACTGTGCAAGAACTCCCTTTCGGCATCCATGACCCGATCGGGTGGTTTCTGAACTAGTCACCAAAACTGGCACGCCACCACGGAGCGTGGGCGACCTCCTGACCAGGGGGCCATCGACGTAGCGCGCGCCGGCACCGGCGGACCGTGCCGGAAGATGGCAGTGCGAGCCGGTCAGCCCCGGCCCAGGACCTCGGCCAGCTCGACCGGGGGGACGACCTCGAGCTGGTCGTAGCGGCACGAGGCCGGGTCCCGGTCCGGGCGCCAGCGGACGAAGGTGCTGGTGGCCCGGAAGCGGCCGTGGTCGACCCGCTCGTAGGAGACCTCGGCGACCCGCTCGCACCGCAGCGGCGTGAACGACAGGTCCTTCTTGGCGTTCCAGCGCGACGGCCCGCCGGGCATGCGGCCGTCGGCGTGGGCGGCGGCGTCCATCCACTCGCTCCAGGGGTGCTGGGCGAAGTCCTCGGGGTCGGTCGGGTCGATCACCAGCGGCGCCAGCTCGGCCAG
>CAYQGF010000602.1:0-2054 GCA_964416885.1 uncultured Iamiaceae bacterium | reverse complement strand
ACGAGGCCGCGGTGATGGGCGAGCCCACCGCCTGCGCCGTCCACGCCGCCCATGCCATCAGGGCCAGCACCGACGGGACGGTCGCCATCATCGGCGCTGGCACCCTCGGGCTGACGACGCTCGCCGCCCTCCGCCACCTCGACGGCGGTGCCGACCGCACCGTCCTGGCCACGGCCAAGCACCCGGAGCAGAAGCGGCTCGCCACGTCGCTCGGCGCCACCCGCACCGTCTCCCCCTCCGAGCTGCCCCGGGCCGTCCGGTCCCTCACCGCCTCGATGGTCGTGGGCGACGGCCAGCTCACCGGGGGCGTGCCCACCGTCGTCGACTGCGTGGGCTCGGCCGACTCCCTCACCCAGGCCCTCCGGGTCGTGGCCCCCGGCGGCACCGTCCTCGTGGTGGGCATGCCCGGCCACACCAGCCTCGACCTCACCCCCCTGTGGCACCGGGAGACCAACCTCCGGGGCTGCTACGCCTACACCCGCGCCGACTTCGCCACCGCGATCGAGGTCGTCCAGCAGCACGACCTCGGCCGCCTGCTGAGCGCCACCTACCCCCTCGACCGCCACCGCGAGGCCATCGCCCACGCCGCCGCCGCCGGCGCCCGGGGCGCGGTCAAGGTCGCCTTCGACCTCCGTTCCGAGAAGCACAGGTAACCGCATGCCCAGGCCAGGTTTGGTCCTCGACGTCGACCGCTCGACGCCGCCGATCCTCTTCCACCACGGCGAGTCGTTCCGGCTGGAGAAGCTGCCGCCGGGACGCAGCCGGGTCGTCTACCCGGCCGAGCCGCTGGCCCCGCTGAAGAGCGTCACCCAGGCCATCGACGACGCCCTCGACCACCCGCTCGACTCCGACCCGTTGAGCGAGCGGCTGTTCCCGGGCATGAAGCTGGTCATCGCCTTCGACGACGTCTCGCTGCCGCTGCCGAAGATGAAGCGGCCCGACATCCGCCAGCGGGTGATCGAGGCCGTGCTCGACCGGGCCGCCGCCGCCGGCGTCGACGACGTCCGCATCATCGCCGCTCTCGCCCTCCACCGGCGGATGACCGAGGCCGAGCTGCGCCACGCCGTGGGCGACCGGGTCTACGACGCCTTCGCCCCCGAGGGCCGGCTCTACAACCACGACGCCGAGGACCCCGACGACCTCGCCTTCCTGGGCGAGACCAAGCACGGCGAGGAGGTCGAGATCAACAAGCACGCCGCCGAGTCCGACCTGCTCGTCTACGTCAACATCAACATCGTCTCCATGGACGGCGGCCACAAGAGCGTCGCCACCGGGCTGGCCAGCTACCGCTCGATCCGCCACCACCACAACCCGCACACCATGGAGAACTCCAAGTCCTTCATGGACCGGCACGCCTCGGACCTCCACCACGCCAACTGGCGGATGGGCCAGGTCATCGCCGACGCCGGGGTCAACGTCTTCCAGATCGAGACCACGCTCAACACCGACACCTTCGGCGAGACCGGCCCGCTGTCGGTCCTCCAGAAGCGCGAGTGGGAGTGGACCACCAAGGACCGCATCACCTTCATGGGGATGAAGGCCGGGCTCGACCGCATGTCGATGAGCACCCGGCGCAAGATCTTCATGGGCCACGAGGCGCCCTACGGGGTGACGTCGGTGACCGCCGGCGCCGTCGAGCCCGTGCACGAACGCACCCTGGAGCACTGCTTCGCCCAGCACCTGGTCACCGTCGAGGGCCAGACCGACGTGCTGACGATGGGGCTCCCCTACATCTGCCCCTACAACGTGCACTCGATCATGAACCCGATCCTGGTCATGTGCCTGGGGCTCGGGTACTTCTTCAACATGTACCGGGGGAAGCCGCTGGTGCGGGAGGGCGGGGTGCTGATCATGAGCCACCCCACGCCGTGGGAGTTCCACCCGGTGCACCACCCGAGCTACATCGACTTCTTCGAGGAGGTGCTGGCCGACACCACCGACCCCCGGGTGATGGCCGAGACCTACGAGAAGCGCTACGCCGAGGACGAGTGGTACCGGCACCTGTACCGGACGAGCTACGCCTACCACGGCGTCCACCCGTTCTACATGTGGTA
>CAYQGF010000601.1:0-2071 GCA_964416885.1 uncultured Iamiaceae bacterium | reverse complement strand
CCGGGGCACCGAGTACCAGATCGACTTCGTCCCCAAGATCAAGCTCGAGGTCGTCATCGACGACATCGACATGGACCGGGTCGTCGACGTCATCGTGAGGTCGGCCGGCACCGGCAAGATCGGTGACGGCAAGGTCTGGGTCACCCCGGTCGAAGCCGTCGTCCGCATCCGCACCGGAGAGCAGGGGGCCGACGCCATCTGAGTCGGCGTCGCCGACCCGCCAGAGCACACAAAGGGGTCAGACCCCTTCGTGTGCCGCACGGAGCCCCCGGTGCGATCGCGCCGGGGGCTCCGTCGCGTCCGGGGCCAGGTGTCCGTGACCTGACGTCTCGATGTGGTGCTGACCAGGGAGGACACCCCCGGTCCCGGCCGATGGCGTCAGGTCCGAGTCAGGAGAGAGTTCGACAGGCGAAACACGGCGCCACTCGGGCGGAAACATCGCGTCCTTACGGTCCCCTCCGATCGCCGCGGCCGTCCGGGCCGCAGCGCGGACACCCAACCACGGAGGACACACCGTGAAGCGAAAGCTCATCACCGGGGGGGCGCTGGCCGTCGGCGTGGTCGCTCTCCTCGCCGGGCCGGCCGGGGCCCAGGAGTACGCACCCACGACCCAGGACTACCTCGACAACATCTGGGTCCTGATCGCCGGCATCCTGGTGCTGTTCATGCAGGCGGGCTTCGCCCTCGTCGAGGCGGGCCTGACCCGGGGCAAGAACGTCGCCAACATCATGATGAAGAACCTCATGGACTGCATGGTCGGTGTGGTCGCCTTCTTCTTCGTCGGCTACTCCCTCGCCTACGGCGGCACCGGCAGCGAGAAGTTCCTCGGCTGGGGCGGCTTCGGGCTCGACCTGAGCACGGCCGGCTACGAGGGCGGGCTCACCCCGAGCACGAACTTCTTCTTCCAGGTCGCCTTCGCCGCGACCGCGGCCACCATCGTCTCGGGCGCCATGGCCGAGCGGACCAGGTTCGCCAGCTACTTCGGCTACAGCCTGATCATCACCGCCCTGATCTACCCCGTCGTGGTCCGTTGGACCTGGGGCGGTGGCTGGATCGGCCAGCTCGACACGCCCTACAGCGACTTCGCCGGCTCGACCATCGTCCACAGCACCGGCGGCTGGGCGGCCCTGATGGGCGCCATCATCCTCGGCCCCCGGCTCGGCAAGTACACCAAGGAGGGCAAGGCCCGGGCCATCCCCGGCCACTCGATCGCCCTGACCCTCCTGGGCACGTTGATCCTCATGATCGGCTGGTTCGGGTTCAACCCCGGTTCGGAGCTGGCGGCCGACCTGGCGGTGATGGACGTCGCCGTCGTCACCCTGCTGTCGGGCTGCGCCGGTGCCCTCGCCGCCATGACGACCATCTGGCTCCGCAGTGGGAAGCCCGACGTCGGCATGACCTGCAACGGCCTCCTCGCCGGCCTGGTGTCGATCACCGCCGGCTGCGGGACGATCACCGAGCCCTACGCCCTGCTCGTCGGGGCCATCGGCGGTGTCCTGGTCGTCGTTGCGGTCGAGGTCTTCGACAAGGTGCTGAAGATCGACGACCCGGTCGGCGCCATCTCGGTCCACGGCGTGTGCGGCGCCTGGGGCACGATCGCCATCGGGCTGTTCGCCAGCAAGGCCGACGGCTTCATCGAGCCCGACATGGGCCTGTTCTACGGCGGCGGGGCCAGCCAGCTCGTCACCCAGCTCATCCTGGTGGTGTCGGTGTTCGTCTTCGTGACCGTCACCGCCGGCGCCCTGTTCATGCTCCTCAAGGTCACGATCGGCCTGCGGGTCACCCCCGAGGAGGAGATCCAGGGCCTCGACGTCCTCGAGCACGGGTCGGCCGGCTACGCCGGCGACGCCCTGGCCGGCATGAGCTTCTCGGACCTCACCGAGGCCATGTCGACCAAGGAGCTCGATCGCCTGACCAAGAAGGAGAAGGTCGACGCATGAAGCTGGTCACCTCCATCATCAAGCCGTTCAAGCTCGACGACGTGAAGACGGCCCTCCAGGAGGCCGGCGTCGTGGGCCTCACCGTCACCGAGGTCAAGGGGTTCGGTCGCCAGGGCGGCCACACCGAGACC
>CAYQGF010000600.1:0-2072 GCA_964416885.1 uncultured Iamiaceae bacterium | reverse complement strand
CGATCTGGGCCTCGGTGCCGTGGGTGAGGGCATCGATCTGCTTCTCGGCCCGGGCGAGGTCGTCCTCGGAGAGATCGCCGTCCTTGGCCATCGCCTCCAGCTCGCTGCGGGCCGTGCGGCGGGCGTTGCGCACCGACACCCGGTTGTCCTCCGCCATCTGCTTCACCAGACGGACGAGGTCCTTGCGGCGCTCACCGGTCAGGGGCGGGAAGGTGAGGCGGATCACCACGCCGTCGTTGCTGGGGTTGAGGCCCAGGTCGGAGTGGCGGATCGCCTTCTCGATGGCCGCCATGGCGCCCTTGTCGTAGGGCGAGATCACCAGCATGCGGGCCTCGGGCACCGAGATGTTGGCCATCTGCTGGAGGGGGACCTCGGAGCCGTAGTACTCGACCATCAGCTTCTCGACCAGCCCGGGGGCGGCCCGGCCGGTGCGCACGCCGGCGAACTCGTGCCGGGCGTGGGCGATGGCCTTCTCCATCTTCTCCCGGGCCTCCTCGATGACGAGGCCGACCATCTCGTCGTCGCTCATCGGGACGCGACCGGGAGAGGGGACCGGAGCGTGGGGAGTGCCGGGGTGGTCACTTGACCAGCGTACCGACTGACCCGTCGCCGTCGAGGACACGCCGGAGATTGCCCGGTGCGGTCGCGTCGAACACCACGATCGGCAGGTGGTTGTCCATGCAGAACGTGATCGACGTGGGGTCCATGACGCTCAGGCCCTTGTTCAGGACGTCCATGTACGTGACCTCCGACAGCTTGGTGGCGGTCGGGTCCTTCTTGGGGTCGGCCGTGTAGACGCCGTCGACGCCGGAGTGGGTGCCCTTGAGCACCGCCTGGGCGTCGATCTCCGCGGCCCGGAGGGCGGCCGGGGTGTCGGTGGTGAAGAAGGGGCTGCCCATGCCGGCGGCCAGGATCACGACCCGGCCCTTCTCCAGGTGCCGGATGGCCCGGCGCCGGATGTAGGGCTCGGCGATCTGCTCCATGTGGACCGCCGACATCACCCGGGTGGACTGGCCCATCTGCTCCAGCATCTCCTGGAGGCCGAGGGCGTTGATCACCGTGGCCAGCATGCCCATCTGGTCGGCCTGGGCGCGGTCCATGCCCTCGCCCGCGCCGACCTGGCCCCGCCAGATGTTGCCGCCGCCGACGACGATGGCGATGTCGGTGTCGAGGTCCGCCCGGACCGACACGACCTCACCGGCCAGCATGCGAAGGGTGGTGCCGTCGATGCCGTAGCCCTGCCCGCCGGCGAAGGCCTCACCGGAGAGCTTGAGGACGACGCGGGTCCAGCGGGGGTCGGTCACCGTGGTCGCTCAGGCCCCGCCGACGACGACCTGGGCCACCCGGACGATGTCGGCCTCGCCGAGCAGCGCCTTGATGGTGGTCTTCTCGTCCTTGACGAAGCCCTGCTCCAGCAGGACCCGCTCCTTGAACCAGCCCGTCAGCCGGCCCTCGACGATCTTCTCCAGGGCCGCCTCGGGCTTGCCCTCGGCCCGGGTGATGGCCTCCAGCGTGGCCCGCTCCTCGGCGACCTCGGCCTCGGGGACGTCCTCGCGGCGGATGGCCGACGGCTTGGAGAAGGCGACGTGGACGGCGACGTCGTGGGCGACCTCCGGGGTGCCCCCGGTGAGCTCGACGATCACGCCGTTGACGCCCCGGCCGTCCTGACGGTGGACGTAGCTGTCGATGACGTGGCCCTCGCCGGCGGAGACCCGAACCACCTGGCCCAGCTCGATGTTCTCCTTGAGCGTGACCTTGAGGTCGTCGATGGCGTCGGCCTTCTGGCCCGCGGCGTCCTCGCCCCCGACGGCCACCAGGGTGGCGATCTCCTGGACGAGCGACGTGAACTGGTCGGACTTGGCCACGAAGTCGGTCTCGCACTTGAGCTCGACGATGGCGGCGACGCTGCCCTCCTGGGCGACCGCCACGGTGCCCTGGCTGTTGTCGCGGTCGGTGCGACCGGCCGCCTTGGCCAGGCCCTTCTCGCGCAGCCACTTGGCCGCGGCCTCGGGGTCGCCCCCGTTCTCGGTGAGCGCCTTCTTGGCGTCCATCATCCCGGCGCCGGTGGACTG
>CAYQGF010000599.1:0-2075 GCA_964416885.1 uncultured Iamiaceae bacterium | reverse complement strand
GCCGCGGTGGCCCGCAGGTCGTCGACCTCGGCCCGGCACTCGGGGCAGGCCCGGAGGTGCTCCTCGAAGGCGGCCTGCTCGTCGGGCGCCAGGGCGTCGACCGCATAGGGGCCGACGAGGGTGTGAGGGTCGGCACCTCGCTCGCTGCTCATTGCATCACCTCCAGGGCGTCCCTCAGGCGGATCATGCCGTCGCGGATGCGTGTCTTCACCGTGCCGAGCGGCAGCTCCAGGATGTCGGCCACCTGGGCGTAGGTGTAGCCGCCGTAGTAGGCGAGCTCGATCGTCTGCCGCTGCACCTCGGTGAGCTGGTCGAGGGCGGCCACCACCTGGTCCCGTTCGGCGGCCTCGGCCGCAAGCCCCGCCGTGGGGTCCGGGTCCGGCGCTCCGGTGCGGGAGCCGTCACGCACGCGCCGAACACGCTCGGCCTGCTCGCTGCGGACCCGGTCGACGGCCCGCCGGTGGGCGATCGTGGCCACCCAGGTCCGGCCCGACCCTCGCGCCGGGTCGTACGTCGGGGCCAGACGCCAGACCTCGAGCAGCACCTCCTGGGCGACCTCTTCGGCCTGGGCCGGGTCGCGCACCACCCGCCGAGCGATCCCCACCACGGTGGGGGCGACCAGGTCGTACAGGGCAGCGAAGGCATCGGCGTCGCCGCGGGCCACGGCCCCCAGCAGAACGTCGGCGTCGGCCGCGGCGGCCCCGGGGACCACCCGCAGGTGGCCGCGTGCCGCGCTCACCCGCGGCCTTCGCCACCAGGGCGGCGATCCAGGGGGACGGCGGGCCACGACGCCCTGGGTACCACGTCGCTCATGGCCGCGCCCCGGCGATCGGCCCCGTGGCCGGCCAGGTGGCGGTGCCGGTCCTCGTTGCGCCGGGGAGGGAGCGGACAGCGGTCCTCATGTCCGGTGTTCGGGGCCGCGCCGGCGCCGGATTGGTCGATCGGGCCGGACGCGGCGGAGCCCCGGGCGAGGCCCGGGGCTCCGGTGGCACGGAGGCCAGTGGCTCAGGCGTCGGGCATCAGCACGGTGTCGATGATGTGGACCGTGGCGTTGGCGGTGGTGACGTTGCCGCAGACGACCATGGCCTCGCCGTTCACCATCAGGGTGTCGCCGCTGGCCTCGACCTCGACCGTCCCGCCGTTGACCATCTCGAGGGTGCCGGCCTCGGCGAGGGCGTCGATGTCCAGCTTCTCACCGGCGTGGACGTGGTACGTGAGGATGTCGGTGAGGGCATCCTGCTGGGCCGGGTCGGTCGTCAGGCCCTCGAGGACCGCCGGGTCGAGCTCGTCGAAGGCGCCGTTGAAAGGGGCGAAGACGGTGTAGGAGGCGCTGGTGTCGTTGAGCGTGTCGCCGAGGTCGGCCGCGGTGACCGCACTGACCAGGGTCGACAGCAGAGGGTTGTTGCTCGCCGCGGTGGCGGTGGGGTCGTCGGCCATGCCAGCGCTGGAGCCCTCACCGTCGGCGGGGATCTCGCCGCAGGCCTCGCCCAGCGGCTCCGCAGCGCTATCGCCCCCCATGCCGTCGCTCGTGCCGCTTCCGGTGTCGCCCGAGTCGTCGCCGCCGACCGTGGTCTGCTCGACGGCATCGCTTCCCGTCGTGTCGGTGGCGCCGTCGTCGTCGTCGCCGCAGGCCGCGGCGACGAGGGTCAGGGTGGCGACGAGGGCGAGGGCTCGGGCCCATGTCCGGTGGGTGCGCATGGTGGTGGTCCTTCGGGGGTGGGGGCCGGCGCTGGGGGCCGGGGCGACGGGGGCCGCCACCCTTCGTTCGGAGCGGACCGGGCCCCGGATGGGTCCGGTCTCACTCGACGGTGAGCCGGACGGTGTGCCACCCGGTGGCGCCGTCGGGCAACGGGTCGCGACGGTCCTCGGGCTGGACGGTGCCGGTGCCGTCGGTGGCCCGGACGGCCACGGTGTGGAGGCCGGGCTCGGCGGCCGGCCAGGCGAGCGTCCACTGGCGCCAGGTGTCGTCGTTCAGTGGCGCCGACAGCCGGGCCTCCTGCCAAGCACCGTCGTCGATGCGGACCTCGACCCGCTCGACACCCCGGGTCTGGGCCCAGGCCACACCGCCCAGGGCG